>JARRLN010000004.1 GCA_037386965.1 Nitrospirota bacterium | reverse complement strand
GGTGCGGAGCTCTTCGTCATGGGCTCGGCCTTTTACGGGGCGAAGGACTACGGGGCCGTGGTGCGCAAAAGCAGAGAGAACCTGGGCGATGCATGAGGTTCTGGAGCGGGCCCTGGCCCTGAGGGAGAAGTCCCGCTACGCCGAGGCCCGCACCCTGTACAAGGCCGCCCTCCGGAGGCTTGACGGCGAGGACCGCCTCGGCTGCCTCATGGCCCTCGGGGACACCTCCCGCATGACCGGCGACTTCGAGGATGCCGCGGCTCGCTACGGGGAGGCCATGGAGCTTGCCCCCGTGCTCGGGGAGAAGGAGGCCCGCATGGACGCCCAGGTGGGGCGGGCCCTGGCGCTCAGGGCCCTGGGGCACTGGAAGGAGTCCCTGCGGCTCCTGCGCGCCGCGGAGCGCCGCTACCGGAGCGCGGAAGACGGGGAAGGGGCGGCCTTTACCCTCTGGGCGCAGGCTGGCGCGCTCCGCATAAAAGGCGACATCCCCGCTGCCCTGGCCGCGTTCCGCGAAGCCCGGAGGGCCTTCCAGGGCCTCCGGGACGCCCACGGGGTGGGCTACGCCCTCGCGGGGATGGGAGGGACGTCCCGGGCGATGGGCAGGTTCCGGGACTCCCTGCGTTTCTACGGCAGGGCCAACCAGCTTTTCCGCGACCTCCGGGACACCTTCGGCACGGCCTACACCCACTGCGGCATCGGCAATGCCCTGAGGATGCTCGGAGACCATGCCGGCGCCCTCGGGCACTTCCGCCGCGCCGTCCGCCTCTATCGACGCATCGGCGACAAGGTGAGCTACGCCTACACCCTCTGGAGCCTGGCCGAGACCCATATGGCCGTGGGCCGGGCCGCCCTCGCCCGGAAATATCTCCTTGAGGCCCGCAAACTCTTCAAAAAGACCAGGGACCCCCGGGGGCTCGTCTACGTGAGGCTCTCCCTGGCCGAGCTGGCGTTTCTCGAAGGCCGTGGGGGGGCGGCCATGAGGAGCGTTCTGGCGGCCCGCCGGGAGGCCGCCCGGTGGGGCTTCGCCCTGGAGCTCTGCCACTCCCGGGCGCTTGAGGCCGCCATGGAGGGCGAAGCCCGGAGCGCCTGTTACGGGAGGCTCGGCGTGAGCCTCCGGCAGGACGGCATCCCGCTGGCCATTCCCTGAAGGCCCGGCCCGTGGAAGCCCTCACCCTCGCCAACGCCCTCACCGCCCTTCGCATCGTCCTCGTCCCGGCCTTCATCACCGCGCTTGAGTACGCCCGGTACGACCTCGCCCTTTATGTGTTCGCCCTTGCCGCGGCCACCGACGCGCTGGACGGCCTGGCGGCCCGGCGGCTGGGGGAGAAGACCACCCTGGGCAGGGTGCTGGACCCCGTGGCCGACAAGCTCATGCTCGTAAGCTCCTTCCTCTACCTCGCCTACCGGGGGTATCTGCCCGCCTGGCTCGCCATCGTCGTGGTGAGCCGTGACGCCTTGGTGGTGACCGGGGCGGCGGCCCTTTCCCTCGCGGGAGGAACCCCGAGGGTGGAGCCCACCATATCGGGAAAGGCCGCCATCGCGCTTCAATTTATCCTCCTGGTTTATGTACTCTTAAAGATAAACTACGGCCCGGCGCCGTCCGTGGAGGGAGTGCTCATCGCTCTGACCGCTGCGCTCACGGTGCTCTCGGGGCTCCATTACATTTACAGGGGGATGAAGATTGCCGCGTAAGAGGGGAGCAGTCATAGAGTCCGTCGCGCCGGGAAGCCCGGCCCACCGGGAGGGGCTCCGCCCCGGCGACGTCCTGACGGCCATAGACGGCGAGCCGGTGGCAGACGCCATCGACGTCATGTTCCTCGCCGACGGCCCGGCCCCCGCCCTGTGCGTCTCCCGCCGTGGCAGGGAGAGGACGGTCCGCCTGGAGATGGGCGGGGAGGGCGACCCGGGCATCGAGCTTCGCCCCTTCCCCGTGCGCACCTGCCGGAACAAGTGCGTCTTCTGCTTCGTGGCCCAGCTTCCCCGGGGCCTGAGGCGGAGCCTCTACGTGCGGGACGAGGACTACCGCATGTCCTTCCTCTACGGCAACTACATCACCCTTACCAACCTCGGTGCCGGGGACAAGGAGCGCATAGTGCGGCAGAGGTTGAGCCCGCTTTACATATCGGTCCACTCCACGGACACCCGGGTGAGAAACGCCCTCCTCGGAAACCCTGACGCCCCGGACGTGATGCAGGAGCTTCGCTTTTTCGCCCGGCACCGCATCGGGATGCACGCACAGATCGTCCTCTGCCCGGGCCTGAACGACGGCCCCGGCCTTGAGAGAACCCTCCGCGACCTGGCCTCCCTCTATCCCGCCTTGCTCTCGGTGGCCGTGGTCCCCGTGGGGCTTACCGCCCACAGGAAAAAGGAGCTCCGCCCCGTGGCCGCCCGGGATGCGCGGGACGCCCTGGGCATCGTCGAGGACCTCCGGAAAAGGTTTAAAAGGGAACTCGGAGACCCCCTGGTGCACGGGGCCGACGAGCTGTACATCAAGGCCGGGCGGGAGCTGCCGCCCCTGGAGGGCTACGGCGACCTCCCCCAGGTTGCTAACGGGGTGGGCATGGTGCCGCTGTTTCTGGATGAGGCCCTGAAGGCCCGCATCCCTCGTGCGCGGCGGGGGGCTCCGCGCTTTCTCGCCGTGACGGGGACGTCCTTTGAGCCCTTCCTCCGGAGGCTCGTCGAAAGGCTCGGGAAAAAGGGCCACCGGGTGGAGGCCCTCCCGGTAGAAAACGCATTCTTCGGACCCTCGGTCACGGTGGCCGGCCTCCTGACCGGCCGGGACGTCGTCTCGGCGGCCTCCCCTTTGAGGGAGCGGTTCGACGTCCTCCTCCTGCCGGACGTGCTTTTGCGGGAGGGCGATGAGATCTTTCTCGACGACCTCGCCGTCCCGGACCTGGCCCGGGCCCTGAAAAGGAAGGTGGTTGTCGTCGAATCCACGCCGCAAGGACTGATAAAGGGGGTTTGCGCATGACGATAAGCGGAAAGACCAGGGTGGTGGCGCTCATCGGGCACCCCGTGGCCCACAGCCTCTCGCCCGGGATGCACAATGCGGCCTTCGAGCGGATGGGCCTGGATTACTGTTATGTGGCCTTCGACGTGCCGCCCGCACTGTTGAGGGACGCGGTGGCGGGCGTGCGGGCCCTGGAGCTTGAAGGGCTCAACGTCACGGTCCCGCACAAGGAGGCCGTCATGCCCTTTCTGGATACCATAGACAGCGAGGCGGCCTTCATCGGCGCGGTCAACACGGTGGTCAAGCAGGGGGCAAAGCTCGTGGGCCACAACACCGACGGGCGGGGCTTCATGCGGAGCCTCGGGGAAAAGGGCATAGAGCCCGCGGGGAAGAAGGTCCTCGTCGTCGGGGCGGGAGGGGCGGCCCGGGCGATAAGCTACTACCTGTGCGTCGAGGCGGCCTCCCTCGCCCTCTTTGACCTGGACAGGCCCAAGGCCGAGCGCCTAGCGGCCGACCTCAAGGACGTCCGGGGGGTGGAGGTGCCGGTCCCCGAGAGGCTCGAGGAAAGCCTGCCCGGAGCCGACATGGTCATAAACGCCACCCCCCTCGGCCTTCACCCCGGGGAGGACCCCCTGCCTTTCTCTCCCCGGGAAGGGCAGGTCGTGGGAGACCTCATCTACGTCGAGACCCCCCTTCAGAGGGAGGCGGCCCGCCTGGGGTGCGAGGTGTTCAACGGCCTGGGGATGCTCCTCTGGCAGGGGGTGCTGGCCTCGGCCCTCTGGACAGGCCGGGAGCCTCCTCATGACGTCATGCTCCGGGCCCTCAGGGAAGGCCTCCGGTAGGGGTGGCACATTTTTTGATAGCCCTCCCTCCGGCCCCTGTGATAAAATGCCTTAGTGAGGATTGCACTCGTTCTTTTCGGTGTCGCCTTGTTGGCCGTGCTCATCGTGCTGGCCCCCGGGGGGCCGAAGGAGCATGAGGCCGGGGCGGCAACCGGCTCGTTCCTTCGGGATGTGACCATCGTCAGCCGGGAGGACGGCCAGAGCCGCTGGAGGCTGTCTTCCGCGGGGGTGCGCCTGGCCCAAGACGGGGCCGCCGCCCGCATGCGGGGCGTCCTGCTTACCTTTCCGGAGCGCGGCATGAAGGTCGCCGCCCGGGAGGGCGTCTACGATTTCGACGCGGGCAACCTCGCCCTCTCCGGCGAGGTCCGTGCCGAGACCGGGGACCTCGTTGTGACCGCCCCCGCCGTGCGCGTGGATTCCCGGACCGGCACCGTGCGGACCGACCAGGACGTCCTCCTTACGGCCCGGAGCTTCCGGGTGACGGGGCGGGGAATGGAAGCCCGAGAAAATACGGTTAAGGTGCTCCATGACGTCAGGGCCGAGTTCTTTTAGGGCGGTATTCCTTTTTCCGCTTCTCTTGCTGCTCCTTGCGCCGGCGGCCCGGGGCGCCCAGAGGGAGGCCCTGGGGAAGGGCCCCATCGTGATTACCGCCGAGAGCCTTTCGGCCGACCAGAAGGCCGGGGTGGCCCACTTCGAGGGCTCCGTGGTGGCCAAGAGCGAGGAGATGACCCTCATGGCCGACCGGATGACGGTCTTCTACGCCGAGGACGGCGGCGTCCGGAAAATCGACGCGGAAGGCGCTGTCAAGCTCATCCGGGGCGGGCAGGTGGTGACCGCGGAGCACGCGGTCTACACCGCCCGGGACCAGACGGCCGTCTTCACCGGAAACCCCCGCGCCGTGGAAGGCCAGAGCGTGGTGACGGGGACCAGGATGACCTACATGATGGCCGAGGACAGGTTCGTGGTCCAGGACAGCCGGGTCTTCCTCGAGGGCAAGGACGCCCCGCCCGCGGAGGACGACTGAGATGCACCGCCTCCTGGCCTCCGGGCTCTCCAAGACCTATGGCGGCCGCAGGGTGCTCACGGACGTGAGCGTTGCGGTCTCCTCGGGGGAGATCGTGGGTCTCCTGGGGCCCAACGGCGCGGGGAAGACCACGACGTTTTACATCGTCACCGGCATGGTCGCCCCCGATGAGGGAAGCGTCGCCCTGGACGGGGAGGAGATAGGCCGTCTGCCCATGTACCGCAGGGCCCTGAAGGGCATCAGCTACCTGCCCCAGGAGCCTTCCATCTTCAGGAAGCTCTCGGTGCGCGACAACCTGCGGGCCGTGCTGGAAATCAAGGGGCTCCCCCACGCGGAGGTGGAGGCCCGCATCGAGGAGCTCCTTGAGGAGTACGACCTCCGGAGGTTCGCCGAGAGGCAGGGGGCGTACCTTTCCGGCGGGGAGCGCCGGCGCACCGAAATAGCGCGGGCCATCGCCACGGAACCGAAGTTCATCCTCTTTGACGAGCCCTTCGCCGGGATAGACCCCATCGCTATAATAGAGCTCAAAAAGATGTTAGAATATCTTAGGGAAAGGGGACTGGGCGTTCTCATCACGGACCATAACGTGAGGGATACACTCTCCATAACGGACAGGGCGTATATCCTGAGCGAGGGAGAGATACTGGACGAAGGTTCCCCCGAAAGGCTGGTGGCCAACGCGAAGGTAAAGGACGTCTATCTGGGAAAGGAGTTCTGCCTCTAATGGCTGCTCTGGAGCACAGGCTGGAAGTCAAGATGATGCAGAAGCTGATACTTACCCCTCAGCTTCAGCAGGCCATCAAGCTTCTGCAGCTTCCCCAGCTCGAACTCTCCCAGATGCTCAATAACGAGCTGGTCGAAAACCCCTTCCTGGAAGAAGCCGCGGAAGAATCCCCGCCGGAGCAGGACCGCAACGAGGTGTCCGAGGAGGAGCCCTATGCCCCCGGGGCCGAGGATGCGGAGGCCCCCCTGGAGAGGCTCATGGGCTTCGGCAGCACCGACGAGTACTTCGACAACAGAAGCTACGACGGGCGCGACCTGGGATACTTCGCCCCCGACGTGGACACAGCGGCCACGCAGTCCCTGGAGCAGTACGTCAGCCAGGGCACCGACCTGTACGATCACCTGAACTGGCAGGTTCGCTTCTCCACCGCCCCGGAGGACGTCAGGGCGGCGGCCGAGGTGGTCATCGGCAACATCGACGAAAACGGCTACCTGGTGGCCTCCGCGGAGGACGTCGGCCGGTTCGCCGAGTGCCCGCCGGAGACGGCGGAGAAGGCCGTCCGGCTGGTGCAGACGTTCGACCCCCCGGGGGTGGGGGCGCGCGACCTGAAGGAGTGCCTGCTCCTTCAGCTGAGGCCCCTGGAGCTGGAGGGCACCCTGGTGGAAAACCTCATCCGCAAGAACCTGCCGGACATCGAGAAGCGGCGCTACCAGCGCCTGGCAACCGAGTACGGCTGCTCCCTGGAGGAGATAAGAGGCGCCCTCAAGGTCATCGAGGGCCTCGAGCCCAAGCCCGGCAGGGGGTTTTCCAGCGGCCAGCCCGTCTACATCAAGCCCGACGTCTTCGTCGTCCCCGACGGGGAGGACTTCCGCATCATCCTCAACGACGACAGCATTCCCAACATACGGATAAACAGCTACTACAGGAAGCTCCTGGTGCAGAAGAACACCCTGAGCCGGGAGGAGAAGGAGTACCTGAACGAGCGCCTCCGCTCGGCGGTCTGGCTCCTGAAGAGCCTGGACCAGCGGAACAAGACGATCTACCGCGTGACGGAGAGCATCCTGAAGTTTCAGCGGGACTTCTTCGACAAGGGAGTCTCGCAGATGAAGCCCCTGAACCTCAGGGACGTGGCCCAGGACCTGGACATGCACGAGTCCACCATATCGCGCGCCACCTCGAACAAGTACCTTTCATGCACCCACGGCCTCTTCGGCTTCCGCTACTTCTTCTCCAGCGGGGTGCGCAGCGACAACGGAGCCGGCAGCGTTTCCTCCACCTCGGTCAAGGACATGATACGCAAGATCATCGGCGAGGAGGACCCCCGCAAGCCCCTGAGCGACCAGAAGGTCTCCGACATGCTCAAGGAGCTGAACATCTCCGTTGCCCGGAGGACCGTGGCCAAGTACCGCGACGAGCTGAACATCGCTGCCCAGAACATGAGAAAAAAGATGGACTAACGGTGAAGGAGGGACCTATGAACATCGTCGTCAATGGACGCAACGTGGACGTGACGCCCGCCCTCAGAAAGTACGCCGAGGAAAAAATCGGGAAGTTCGAGAGGTACCTCTCCAACATTACGGAGGCCGTGGTCACTCTGAGCATCCAGAAATACATGCACAAGGCCGAGGTCCTCATCAAGGCCAACGGCATTCTCCTTCAGGCCGAGGGGGTTACCGAGGAGCTCTATTCCTCCATAGACGAGGTTTCCGACAAGCTGGACAAGCAGGTCAAGAAATTGAAGGAGAAGCTCAAGGATCGCCGCCGGGCGGAGAACGTGGGGCGGGTGGAGGCCAGCAGCGCGGCCGCCGCCGTCCAGGCCGCAACCCCCCCGGAGACCGGCGTCATCATAGAGCGCAGGCAGTTCGCCACCAAGCCCATGGCCCCGGACGAGGCCGCCCTGGAGCTGGACGGCGCGGAGAGGAGCTTCTTCGTCTTCACCAACTCCGAAAGCGGGGACGTCAACGTCATCTACAAGCGCGGCGACGGCAATTTCGGGCTCATCGAGCCGGTCCACAAGTGACCGGGACCGAGGGGGTGCCGGGCGCTTTCGCGTGAAGCCGACCATCGTCATCATAACGGGGCTTTCCGGTTCGGGCAAGACAGTGGCCTTGAGGGCCATCGAGGACGGCGGCTACACCTCGGTGGACAACCTTCCCCCGCAGCTCATCGAGTCCTTTGCCGCCACCATCACCGGCGGGGACGGCCACGCCGCCCGCATCGCCGTGGGCATCGACATCAGGAGGAAGGAGTTTCTCCACGTCCTTACCTCCCGGCTCCCCGCCCTGCGAGAGAAATACGCACTGAGCATCGTCTTTCTGGAGGCCGACCAGGACGTCCTGCTCAGGCGATTCAAGGAGACCCGCCGCCCCCATCCCCTCATGGCTCCCGAGATGGACGGCCTCCCGGAGGCCATCTCCCGGGAGAAGGAGCTCCTGGAGCCCCTCAGGGACCTGGCCGACGCGGTCATCGACACCTCCTCCTTCACCCCGCACCAGCTCCGCCGGCACGTCATGTCCCTGTACGCCGCGGAGGGGGCCCCGGCCGGAGGGATGAACGTGACCCTCCTCAGCTTCGGTTTCAAGTACGGCGTCCCCCAGAGCGTGGACCTGGTCTTTGACGTGCGGTTTCTGCCCAACCCGCACTTCGTCCCCGAGCTCAAGGACCTCACCGGCAAGGACGGGCCCGTGCGCGACTTCGTCCTGGGGAAGCCCGAGACGGAGGAGTTCCTCACCCGGCTCGGCGCCCTCCTGGAGTACCTCATCCCCCAGTACCGCAAGGAAGGCAAGAGCTACCTCACCGTGGGCATCGGCTGCACGGGAGGACGCCACCGTTCCATCGCCCTGGCCGAGGAGATGGCCTCACGCATGAAAGACGGGCCTTTCACCGTGCAGGTCGCTCACAGGGACATCTGAGGGTGGCCCGCCTCGTCGTCGCCCCCGGAGAGGAGGGGGAGCGCATCGACCGGTTTCTTTCCGAGCGCAAGGACGGGCTGACCCGCTCCCGCATCAAGCACCTCATCGAGGAGGGCGGCGTTCTGGTGGGCGGGCGGCCCGTGCGGGCAAGCTACAGGGTCCGCGAGGGCGACCGCATCGAGGTCTCGGTGCCCGCGCCCCCGCCGGAAGAGCTTGTTCCCGAGGACATCCCGGTGGAAATCCTCTTTGCCGACGACGACGTGGTGGTCGTCAACAAGCCCCCGGGGCTCGTGGTCTACCCCGCCGCGGGCCATCCCACCGGAACGCTCATGAACGCCCTCCTTTATCGCGTGGGCGGCCTGGCCCCTGTGGGAGGGCCGCTCAGGCCCGGGGTGGTGCACCGCCTGGACAGGGATACCTCCGGGGTCATGGTCGTGGCCAGGAGCAGCCGGGCGTATTACGACTTGGTGGAGCAGTTCCGGAGCCGGGAGACCACGCGGAGCTACAGGGCCCTGGTCCTCGGCGACATGGGCGAGGAGGGAGAGATTGACATGCCTATCGGGCGCTCCGAGAAGGACCGGAAGAAGATGTCCACCCGGTCCCGCCAGAGGAGGGAGGCGCGCACTGCCTGGCGGGCCCTCCGCTCTTACGGGTTCGCCACGCTCCTGGAGGTCCGCCTGGCCACGGGCAGGACGCACCAGATACGGGTGCATTTCGCCTCGGTGGGCCATCCCGTTCTGGGGGACCGCGTCTACGGGCGGAAGACGTCCCTGGACATCAGGGGGGAAAGGGTCTTCTTCCCCCGGCAGATGCTCCATGCCGCGCTCCTGGGCTTCAGGCATCCGGCGACCGGCGGGCGCGTGGAGTTCTCGGCCCCGGTGCCCGCGGACATGCGCGAGGCCCTGGAGCGCCTGGACGCCCTGGCCCGTCCGGATTGAATCCCCCGGAGAAAAGTGTTATAAGAACAACGTGTCTCCAAAGGCCAAGATACTGGTCGTGGACGACGAGCCCGACCTGGTGGAGCTCATCGCCTATAACCTCCGGAAGGAGGGCTTCGAGGTCTCTTCGGCCTCAAACGGCGAGGACGCCCTCCGGATGCTCAGGGCCGGCGGATACGACCTGGTGGTCCTGGACATCATGCTCCCGGGCATCCAGGGCACGGAGCTCTGCCGCATCCTCCGGGGCGGCGAGGCCACCCGCTCCCTGCCGGTCATCATGCTGACGGCCCGCACCGAGGAGGTCGACCGTGTCCTGGGCCTGGAGCTCGGGGCCGACGACTACGTGACCAAGCCCTTCAGCCCCCGGGAGCTGGTGGCCCGGGTGAAGGCGGTCCTGAGGCGCGCGGGCGAGAAGGTCCCCGGCGGGGAGGCGACCCTGGTGGCCGGAGACCTCACCATCAACAGGGAGACCTACCGGGTGACCAAGAAGGGAAAGCCCGTGGACCTGAGCGCCACGGAGTTCCGTCTTCTTTCGTACATGGCCGAGCGCCCCGGCAGGGTCTTCACCCGCCAGCAGCTCCTGGACGCCGTCTGGAAGGACGAGGGCTACGTGGAGCCCCGCACCGTGGACGTCCATGTGCGGCGTCTCCGGGCCCATATCGAGGACGACCCCTCGGACCCCCGGTACGTAAAGACCCGGAGGGGAATCGGGTATTACTTCGAGGCGGGCCCGTGAGGAAGGGGGTCTTCAGCAGGATTTTCAACGTCTATGCGCTGGTCCTCGTCCTGGGCCTCCTGGTCGCCCTGGTCTACGTCACGCATGTGGTCAGGGAAACCCGCATAGAGGAGCTGGCCCAGACCCTCCGGATGCACGCCTCCCTGGCGGCGAGCCTGGAGCCCTTCGGGCCGGAGGCCGACCGGGAGCGGCTGGTCCGGATGGTGCATGAGAAGACCGGCGCCCGGCTGAGCATCATCGCCCCGGACGGCACCATCCTGGCCGATTCGGACCGGGGGGTCCGCGGGCGGAAGGTGCTTACGGACCCCGAGCTGAAGGAGGCCCTGTTTGCGGGCTCGGGGTATGCGGTGCGCACCTCTGTGGACGGGCAAGAGGCCCTTTTCTCGGCCCTCCGCGTGGAAGAAGCCGGCCGGACCCTCGGCTTCATCCGCCTCTCCGTGCCGCTTCGGGAGGTAAACGCGTCGGTCAACAGGCTCAGGATGAAACTCCTCATCGCCTTCGCCCTGGTGTTCCTCGTGACCGGGGGGGTCTCCATCGTGCAGACCGGGCGGCTGCAGCGCCTGGTGAGGGACGTAACCCGGTTTACCCGGGCCCTCGCCCGGGGGAACCTGGAGCGGCGGCTCACGCTGAAAGAGGGCGGCGACTTCGGCGAGATAGCCGAGAACCTCAACACCATGGCCGGACGCCTCCGGGAGACCATTGCCCAGGGCAAGGAGGAGTACGAGCGGCTGAACGTCATCCTCCGGAGCATCCCCGACGCCCTCCTCATCGTGAGCCCCGAGGACGACATCGTCATGTCCTCGGCGGCCTCCCGGAACTTCTTCGGCGTCTCTCCCGTGGCGCAAAGGCCCCTTGCGGAGGTCGTGCGGAGCCCCGAGTTCTTCGCCATGCTGGACCGCGTGCGCCGGAGCAGGGCCACCGAGGACCTGGAGTTCACGCTGGATTACCCGGAGGAAAAGTACGTGACCGTCAAGGTCTCCCCCCTGCTCTACGATGAGGAGGAGCCCCCGGGCCTGGTGGCCATCTTCCACGACATCACCCAGATAAAGAAGCTCGAGCAGGTCAGGAAGGACTTCGTCGCAAACCTCTCGCACGAGCTGAAGACCCCCATCGCCTCCATCAAGGGCTTTGCCGACACCCTCCTCATGGGGGCCCTGGAGGACGAGGAGAACGCCCGGAAGTTCCTGGGCATCATCTCCTCCAACAGCGAACGCATCAACACCCTGGTGGACGACCTCATGACCATATCGAAGATAGAGCTGGGCGTCATCAAGGTGCAGAAGCGCCCCGTGGACCTCGGCGACGTTCTGGAGCACGTCCTGGAGAACCTGGCCGGGCGGGCAAAGGACAAGGGGCTTTCGCTCGCGCAGTCCGTCGCGGAGGGGGCCCGGCAGGTGCGGGCCGACCGGGACCGGCTCATCCAGATACTGACGAACCTGGTGGACAACGCCATAAAGTTCACCGACCGGGGAGGGGTCACCGTCAGGGCCGGCCTGGCCGGGGACGGACGCCCCTTTATCGCCGTAGAGGACACCGGCATCGGCGTCGCCCCCCAGCACATACGCC
This sequence comes from Nitrospirota bacterium, assembly GCA_037386965.1. NCBI lineage: Bacteria > Pseudomonadati > Nitrospirota > Nitrospirota bacterium. Next base: position 53,192 of record JARRLN010000004.1, on the reverse strand, counting down.
GCCTGGGGGAGCGCTTCTACCGCGTGGACCCCTCCCGCTCCCGGAAGCTCGGGGGCACGGGCCTGGGGCTGGCCATCGTCAAGCACCTGGTGAAGGCCCACGGCTGGGAGATGGCCTTCCGAAGCCAGGTGGGCCACGGCACCACCGTGACCGTCCTTCTCAGGGCCGAAGACGCCACGGCGTAGCTTTCACCGAATTTTCACCACCCCGTCATAATCCCGTCACATCCGTCCGGTACTCTGTCTTCATGAACATCGAAAGAGAAAGCCCGACGTGTCCTTACTTCGAGGGAAAGAGGGACGGCTGCGGGCGGGGCCTCCCCGTCGTGCCGTCCTACGAGCGCATGGTCTGCCTGCAAAGCCCGGCCAAGTGCCCTGTTTGCAGGAACGCCGAGGGGCAGGGCCGGGCTTCGACGGCTGTGGAGGGTTCACGGAACCTTCATGAGGCTGTCACAGTCCTGTAACACCGGAAGCTTATAATGGGAAGCACGAGCAGCGGTTGGGGGTTGCCCCTCGTAACGGAATCATCACGGGTTTGTAACGTTTCTGTAACAATCGAGGCTTAAAATTCGAAGCAGGAGGTTTTCTGAATGAAGAAGCACATGTTTTTGGCCGTGGCTTTGGTGCTGGCCGTCTTTTCGGCCGGTGCTTATGCCGGGAATGTGGACACCGCGATACCCGCCTACCAGAAGGTAAGCGGGGTCTCCGGGAGCCTCAACGCCGTGGGCTCCGACACCATGAACAACCTGATGGCCCTCTGGTGCGAGGGGTTTGCCAGGTTCTACCCCAGCGTGCGGTGCCAGATAGAGGGGAAGGGCTCCAGCACCGCACCGCCCGCCCTTATCGAGGCGACGGCCCAGATCGGGCCCATGTCCCGGCAGATGAAGAGCTCCGAGGTGGACGCCTTCCAGAAAAAATTCGGCTACAAGCCCACCCAGGTGGCCACGTCCCTGGACGCCCTGGCCGTCTACGTCAACAAGGACAACCCCGTCAAGGGCCTCACCATCGAGCAGCTGGACGCCATCTTCTCCAAGACCCGCAAGTGCGGGGCCCGCAAGAGGGTCGAGACCTGGGGAGACCTCGGCCTCACCGGGGACTGGAAGAACCACCCTATAAGCCTCTACGGGAGGAACTCCGCGTCTGGCACGTACGCCTTCTTCAAGGAGCACGCCCTGTGCAAGGGCGACTACAGGGACGAGGTGAAGGAGCAGCCCGGCTCGGCCAGCGTCGTGCAGGGCGTGACCGAGGACCGCTACGGCATCGGCTACAGCGGCATCGGCTACATTACCTCCGGCGTGCGGACGGTCCCCCTGGCCAAGAAGGGGAGCACCAGCTTCATGGAGCCCTCGGCCGAGAACCTTCTGAGCGGGCGGTACCCCCTGGGGAGGTTCCTCTACGTCTACATCAACCGTCCGCCCAACCGGCCCCTGGACCCTCTGGTGCGGGAGTTTGTCTCGTTCATCCTTTCCCGGGAGGGCCAGCAGCTTGTCGTCAAGTCCGGGTATCAGCCCCTTCCGGCAAGCGTCGTCAAGAAGATGCGGAAGAAGGTCCTCTAGGGTCTTATGGAGCTTCTGTCGCCGGAGGGAAAGAACGGGCGCCTGAACAGGGGCTTCACCCGGTCGGCCCTCCGCCGGCGGAGGTTGTTTGACGGCACTGCCCGGGTGGTCATCACCGTGGGCGGTGTTGTCATCATCGCCAGCATCCTGGCCATCCTGTATTTCATCTCCGCCGAAACCTTTCCCCTCGCCCGGGGAGCCCGGTCTTCGCTGAGGGCCTCCTATCCCCTCTCGGGCGAAGGCCTCCTGGCCTCCGCCGCCCCGGGCGGGCCCGCCCCGGAGGCCGCCCCGGTGGCCCTGGGGGTGGAGGAGCTGCGGGAGGTGGCCTATGTTATCACCCGGGACGGGGTGGTCCGGTTTTTCTCCATCGACACGGGACAGGCGCTCAAGGAGGTGACCCTCGAGGCCCTCCAGGGCAGGCGGGTGACCGCGGCCAGGGGCTCCCCGGACAGTTCCTTCTACACCCTGGCAACGGCGGACGGCCACGTCCTGCCCGTATGGGTGGAGTTCGACGTCCGCTTCGGCGAGGAGCTCGAGCGCACCCTCATCCCCCACGTGAGGGAGGGCGATTTGATGAGCGTCACGAACCTTCCCCTCAAGGCGGCCACCTACAAGGCCCTCCCCGACGGAGGGTCCCGGGCGGTGGCCGCCCTCACGGAGACCGGAGAGCTTCTCCTGGTCTCCGAGGAGGTGGAGCAGACCCTTTTCGGCGAGGGCGAGGTGAGCCGGAGAAGGTTCGACCTCACCGGGGACCTCGGCGGGAGCGTTCCGGTCTCGGTGGCCCTGGATACGTATCTGGAGAACCTCTATGCGGGCACCGCGGACGGAAAGCTCTTTCATTGGAGCCTTTCCCCCGGGCAGGAGCCCGTGCTTGTTGCCGTCCATGACGCCGGAGAGGGCGGGGCGGCCGTTTCCTCCCTGGGGTTTCTGGTGGGGGAGCGCTCCCTGCTCGTGGGGGACGAGGAGGGCAACGTCTCGGTCTGGTTTCAGGTGGAGCAGCCGGACTCGCCCACCGGCAGGGGCCTGGTGCGCGCCCACCGGATGGCCCGCCACGGGGCGCCCGTGCGCCGGTTCGCCGCAAGCGTCCGGAACCGGAGCTTCCTGAGCGCCGACCAGAGGGGGACGATATATCTTCAGCACGCCACCACCGAGCGGAAGCTCCTCACCCTCCGGGGCGAGGCCCCCATACGCCTGATGGCCTTCGCGCCCAAGGGCGACGGGGCCGTGGCCCTGGATAACCGGGGAAAACTCTACGACTGGGACATCCAGAACAAGTACCCCGAGGTCACCCTCAAGACGCTTTTCGGGAAGGTCTGGTACGAGGGGTACAACAAGCCCGCATACGTCTGGCAGTCCACCGGGTACGGGGACGACTTCGAGCCCAAGTTGAGCCTCACCCCCATCGTGTTCGGCACGTTCAAGGGGACCCTCTACGCCCTGGTCTTCGCCATCCCGATGGCCATCATGGGGGCGCTCAGCGCCTCGCAGTTCATGCACCCGGTGGTGAGGAGCTACGTCAAGCCCGTGGTGGAGATTATGGCCGCGCTTCCGAGCGTGGTGCTCGGTTTCCTGGGGGGCCTGTGGCTCGCCCCCTACATCGAGGACAAGGTCCCGGCGGTCTTCCTCATCCCCCCCGTGCTTGCGGTGCTCACCCTCGTCTCCCTCTTTCTCTGGAACCGCCTCCCCCAGGGGGTGAGAAAGTGGTTCAGGGAGGGGACGGAAGTGCTCCTTCTCGTGCCGGTCTACGCCCTAGGGGTCTATATCTGCCTCAAGCTCAACGGGCCCGTGGAGAGCTTCTTCCTCGGCGGGGACTTCCGCGCCTGGCTCTATAATTCCCTCGGGCTGGGCTTCGACCAGAGAAACTCCCTGGTGGTGGGGTTTGTCATGGGGTTTGCCATCATCCCCATCATCTTCACCATTTCCGAGGATGCCCTCTCCAACGTGCCCCGGCACCTCATCTCGGGCTCCCTGGCCCTGGGGGCCACCAGGTGGCAGACGGCGGTGCGCGTGGTGCTCCCCACGGCGAGCGCCGGAATCTTCTCGGCCATGATGATCGGCCTGGGGCGGGGCGTGGGAGAGACCATGATAGTCCTCATGGCCACGGGAAACACTCCCATCATGGATTGGAACATCTTCAACGGTTTCCGGGCCCTCTCGGCCAACATCGCCGTGGAGATACCCGAGGCCCCCCATGGAGCCACCCTCTACAGGGTGCTTTTCCTGGCCGCGCTCCTTCTCTTCGCGCTCACGTTTATCGTCAACACGGTGGCCGAGGTCGTCCGCACCAGGCTGAGGGAAAAGTATGGGAAGCTATAGGCGGCGGCTGAAAAACTACTGGGCCAGCGGCTCTCCCTTCGTCTGGCTGACGGGCGGCACCCTGGTGGTGAGCCTCATGATGGTGGGCGGGCTCCTCTACCTCATCGCCTCCAAGGCCCTGGGCTCTTTCTGGACGTCCGACCTGGTGGCCCTCACCCTCACCGACGGCCGCCAGCTCCTGGGCATGGTGACCGACAGGGAAAAAATACCGGCGTTTGGTGAGGGAGAGGACGTATCGGAGGGGTACAGGGTGCAGTTGAAAATCGCCAACAGGGACCTCTACGGGCTGGACTTCACCTGGGTCAAAGAGGCCGACATCGTCTCCCGGAGCCGTCCTCCCGAGGCCGTGGTCCTGCAGAGGCAGGAATGGGGAGACTTTTTCGGGTTCGTCCGGGAGGTGCGGATGGGCGACGTCGTCCTGGCAAGAGGCGAGAGGGAATCGTACCGGCTTTTCCTTTCCCTTCTGCCCGAGGCCCGGAAGCTCCGCGAGCGGATTCGCCACATAGAGAAGGACCGGATAGGGGACATCAACCATCGGATGAAGAGGCTCAAGCTCCGGATGCGCAAGGCGCGGTCGGGCGGAGCCGAAGGCGGCCGGGAGGCCCTGGCCCCCCTGGAGGGGCGGATGCAGGAGCTTCAGCGCCGCTACGGGGAGCTTGAAGGACGCCTGGATGAGCTTTACCGGACGCTCAAGAAGCACACCGTGGTCCTCGAGAGCATCGACGGGCGCACGAAGGAGCTTCCCCTCGGCGACGTGGTCCGGGCGTACAAGCCCAACACCATGGGCGTGGGCGGGAAGCTCGGCCTTTACGCCGCCAGGCTCTGGGAGTTCCTTTCGGCCGACCCCCGGGAGTCCAACACCGAGGGGGGCGTCTTCCCCGCCATATTCGGGACGGTGATGCTGGTGCTTCTGATGACCGTTGCCGTGATGCCCCTGGGGGTGCTGGCCGCCCTGTACCTCCGGGAGTACGCCAGGCAGGGCGCGGTGGTGCGGGTGGTCCGCATCTGCGTGAACAACCTGGCGGGGGTGCCCTCCATCGTCTTCGGGGTGTTCGGCCTGGGGTTTTTCATCTACGGGGTGGGCGGGACCATCGACCGCCTGTTTTTCGCCGACTCGCTGCCCACGCCCACCTTCGGCACGGGGGGCATCCTCTGGGCCTCCCTCACCCTGGCCCTCCTCACACTGCCTGTGGTCATCGTCTCCACCGAGGAGGGGCTGGCCGCCGTGGGACAGGAGCTCAGGCACGGCTCCCTGGCCCTGGGGGCCACCAAGTTCGAGACCATCTGGAAGGTGGTTCTCCCCAGCGCGGCCCCCGGCATCCTGACGGGCATGGTCCTGGCCATCGCCCGGGCAACCGGCGAGGTGGCCCCGCTCATGATTACCGGCGTGGTGAAGCTCGCCCCCGCCCTTCCGGTGGACAACACGTTCCCCTTCGTGCACCTCCAGCGGAAGTTCATGCACCTGGGGTTTCACATCTATGACGTGGGCTTTCAGTCCCCCAACGTGGAGGCGGCCATGCCCATGGTGTACAGCACCACATTTTTGTTATTATTTATTGTGGTGGTGCTGAACCTCGCGGCAATCGCCATACGCAACAGGCTCAGGAAGAAGTACACCGCGTCGGCGTTCTGATGGGAGGGGGCGCCCGGCGCGTTTTCTTTTGAGGAGGCACGTGGCCTTAGAGAGCAAAGAGAGGACAGGGAAAAGGGTCTCGGCGGAGCCGGCCCCCCCGAAGGGGGAGGTCATCCAGGACCCCGTCGTCACCGTCAGGGACCTGAACCTCTACTACGGCGAGAGCCATACCCTGAAGGACATCTCCATGGACATGGCCGCAAACCGGGTGACGGCCTTCATCGGTCCCTCCGGGTGCGGGAAGTCCACCCTGCTTCGCTGCCTGAACCGCCTGAACGACCTCGTCGACGGGGTGCGCATCGAGGGGACCGTGACGATAGGCGGCAGGGACATCTACGACCCCTCGGTGGACGTGGCCGAGCTCAGAAAGAGGGTGGGCATGGTCTTTCAGCGCTCGAACCCCTTTCCCAAGTCCATCTACGAAAACGTCGCCTACGGCCCCCGGATAGCGGGCGTCCGGGGGCGCGAGGACCTGGACGAGCTCGTGGAGCGGAGCCTCCGGGACGCCGCCCTCTGGGACGAGGTGAAGGACCGGCTCGGGGCAAGCGCCCTGGGGCTCTCGGGCGGACAGCAGCAGCGCCTGTGCATCGCGCGGGCCATAGCCGTGGAGCCCGAGATTCTCCTCATGGACGAGCCCTGCTCGGCCCTGGACCCCCTGGCCACGGGAAAGATAGAGGAGCTCATGGTGGAGCTCAAGCGGGATTACACCATCGTCATCGTCACCCACAACATGCAGGAGGCGGCCCGGGTCTCGGATTTCACCGCCTTCATGTACCTGGGGGAGCTCATCGAGTACACCGACACGGAGGCGCTCTTCATCCACCCGAGGGAGAAGCTCACGGAGAATTACATCACGGGGAGATTCGGCTGATGGTGATGCGGGGCAACGAGCTCAAGTGGCTGAGCGACATGCTCGTCCGGATGGCGGCGATGGTGGAGACGGCCATCAAGAAGTCCGTCCACTCCCTGGTGGAAAGGGACGACGACATGGCCCGCGAGGTCATCGCGGGCGACCACGAGATAAACGCCGTGGACGTCCACATAGACGAGGAGTGCATCCGCCTCCTGGCCCTCATCCAGCCCGTGGCCTCGGACCTCAGGACCATCACCACGGCCATGAAGATAACCACGGACCTGGAGCGCATCGGGGACAACGCCGTCAACATAGCGGAGCGCGCCCTGGAGTTGAACCAGGAGCCCATCCTGAAGCCCTACGTCGACGTCCCCACCATGGCGAACATCGCCCGCCGCATGGTCAAGGACGCCATAGACGCCTTCGTCAACCACGACAAGCGCCTGGCCATGGACGTCATCCTCCGGGACGACGAGATGGACGACCTCAACGAGGCCGTGGTGGAGGAGCTCTCGGCCATCATGAGCCGCGACCCCACCACCGTCTACCGGGCCACGAAAATCACCTACATCTCGAAGTACCTCGAACGCATGGGCGACCACGCCACCAACATCGCCGAGATGGTCATCTACATGATAGAGGGCAGGATCATCCGGCACATGGCCCCCTTCAAGAAACAGGAGGGCGAGGAAGGCCCGCCCTCCGGGTGAGCCGGCGGGAGAGCCCCCTCTCCGGGGTTCCGTGCCGCGGCCTGCTTCCGGGCGGTCAGTCTATCTCCACCACCGCTTCTTCGCGCGAGACCCTGGGCGGGGCCGCGGGGACCCTGGCGGGATAGCCCACCGGCACGACGGCCACCGGCCGCAGGTGGCCGGGGAGACCCAGGACACGGGCCACCCGGGCTTCCTGAAAGGCGCCCACCCAGACCGAGCCGAGCCCTTCCCCGTGGGCCGCAAGCATCATGCACATGATGCTCGTCGCGACGTCCTGTATGGTGTACAGGAAGGTTCCGCGCTCGCCGTACCGGGCGCCTATCCCGGCGTCCGTGCAGCCCACCACGACCAGGGGCGCCCGGGCGATGAAGCTCTGCCCCAGGGCCGCCTCCGCCAGGTGCTTTTTCACGTCCTTGTTCCGCACCAGGTAGAACTTCCGGGACTGGAGGTTTCCGGCGCTGGGGGCCCAGAGGAGGGCCTCGACGAGCTTGTCCTCCAGGGCTTTCGGCACCGGGCGGTCCTCAAAGCGCCGGACGCTCCGCCTCCCTCTGACAGCGGCCATCACGTCCATGTCTGCTCCTTCCGCCCCGTGCGCTCCCCCATACCATGCATACTGCCGCGCTTCGCCCGCACCCCGCCGGGGCCAAGGCGCCCTAGAGCTTGAGCAGGGCCATCCCCGTTGCGGGGTCCATCTCGCGCACCGCGGTGACACCCTCTATCTCGATGATGACGGCCTCAAGGACGAGGAAAGTCTCGGTCTGCTCCCTCAGGCAGCCCACCCGCACCCGGTCGCCCTTTCCGAAGGCCCCGTGCAGGTGCACCCTGGGCTCCTCGCCCTGCCAGAAGACCGTCCCCACGCCGAGCACTTCGTGGCTCTCGGCCAGCTCGCGCCAGAGGGGCCTGGGGGGAAGCTCGTTCTCCGTCTCGGGCCCCACCACGAAACGCCCCCTGCGCATGCCGCCCACCAGGTAAAGGACGGCGGCCCGGATGTTTTCCGTCCTGGCGATGCGGGCGATGTTGCCCAGGACCTCGTCGCCGTCGTCAAAACGCACCACCGTAACCCGTCCCGCTCTGCCCATCTGATAATTCATGCCGCCTCCCCGAAATAGGTATGCAGTCTCTTGAAGGCTTCCACCTTGTCGCGGTTTCCCACCCTGGCCGACCGGATGGCCTTCTTCATGACGCCGATGGTTCCGTCGTATGTCTCCCTGTCCACCGGGTAGGGGGTGCCGTCCTTGCCCCCGTGGGCGAAGCTGAAGCGTGCCGGGTCCCGAACACTGGCGGGGGCCCCGAAGAGGAGCTCCGAGAGGAGAGCCAGGGCCCGCACCGTCTTGGGCCCCACTCCCTGGAGGCCCAGGAGGGACTGGAATGTTTGGGGCTGGTTCTCGTATGTCCTGAGGAAGGTGCTTCGCAAGCGCTCGGGCCTGAGGTCCGAGAGGTCCAGGTTATGCCGCGCGGGCATCGTGAGCTCCCGGATGAGCCGTTCCGGCTCCTCGCGGCCCAGCAGGGCCGCGGCCTCCCTGGCCGCCCGGCTCTCCCGGGCCGTCATGTTCAGGACGGCTCCGCCCCGCTGCTCGGAGCAGACCGCCCTGTGGGGCTCCACCACGAAGTCCTCGAGGCCCTCCGAGAGCCAGTGGTACCGCCGGGCGGTCCTGTCCAGGGGGTTCATGCCCTGCTGAATCACCGCCCAGGAGCCCCGGGTGGTGAAGACGAACACGTGGTGGTAAAGCTGGTAGCCGTCCTGAAGGGCCGCGTTATCCACCTTGGCGGCCATCCTGCTTGCATGAACCAGTCCGGCGGGGTCCGTCCCGGTCTTTTCGGCGGCCAGGAGGATGTGCTCGGGGGTCTTTCGCGAGGCAGCCCCCTTGCCGCCGGCGAAGTGCACGCCCAACTCCCCCTCCAGCCCCCTGATGCCTTCCTTGAGGGCGCCGGTCACCGTCGTAGTCAGCCCGCTGCTGTGCCAGTCGAAGCCCAGCACCGAGCCCAGGGCCTGAAACCACCAGGGGTCCGAGAGCATCCGAAGGAATGCGTCCGCGCCAAACTCCGCCACCGTCAGGGTGAGGATTTCGCGCGACAGGGCCGCCATCCGGCGGAAAAGCCAGGCGGGCGCTTTGCCGTGGTGAAGCGGCAGTATCGCCGTACCGCTACGGGGCATGCTCTCTCAGGTTACCACGTGAGGGAGAGGATCTTGCGCAGGTCGCTCTGGGTGCTGTTGTACTTGCAGTCCATCACCAGGCACTGGTCGGACCGGTAGCAGCAGCCGTCCCGGAGGACGACATGCACACAGATTCCCGAGCGCCCCTCGTGGGGGCAGGGGAGATGCAGCTTGCCCGTCGTCTCCGAGAATTTCTTCTCTCTGAGCAAATCCCTCTTCATGACCCTATTGTAGCGCAAAATGTGATTAAAATCACCTTTTCGGCAGGAAATAAAAACCCCCGTCCCCAGGGGAGTATAATAGGGCCATGCCCCATTTCGGCCTCATGGATGCCGATGCCCTGGGACCGGAGCGAGCCGCCCTCATGCGGGCGAAGCTGCACATCCGGGCGGGACGGCGCCGCCTGAGGCAGGGGAAGGTCTCCTACGCCTTCATCACCCTCTACGACGCCCTCGTGCACGCCATGGAGTGGCACCTCCTCAAGCCCGAGCTTCGTGCGCGCCTGGACATCAGGGAGGGCGAGGACCTCGGGGACGAGCGCACCGTCTACGGCATCCTGGTCCGCTCGGGCGTCCTGGACGGGCGGCTCGACTACCAGGAGGTGACGGACATGGTGGACGGCGCCCTGGCCTTCAGGCTCGAGGAGGGCTTCGACCGGGAGGGCATGCTCGGCAAGCTGGAGGACGTCTTCACCCAGCTCGGGGTCCTTCCCTTCGACGAAGAGGAGCTCCCCCCGGAGGACCCCTCCACCTACTGAACCCGTGCTTACGGGGGAAGGCTCATCAGGCACGTATCGCGTTGCGGCACCCCCCTGCCTCTGCTACAATCGCCTTACTACCGGGAGCATGATATGGTTCACGTATCAATGCCCTAAAGTGCATGGAGTATAAGGTGTTTTCAGGGCTTCAATGCGAAGATAAAAACTAACCGGTGGTAAGTTCGGACTTCCGAGACGGGGGAGATGCCTTTACTCCTTTATAAATCGCTCCTTTCCATCGTGCTTCTGGCCACCGTCCTCTTCGGGATGTTCACGATGTTCGAGGTCTTCGGCAAGGCCGAGGCCAGGTACGACGCCCGAAAGATAATCCGGCTGCACAAGATAAACGGCGTCCTCTATGTCATCCTGTTTCTTTACATCGGCTATCTCTGCCTGGGGTACCTCAAGAGGAGCCAGGCAGAGCCCTCCCCGCGGGTGGCGTTGCACGGGCTCCTGGCCCTCGGCGTCTTCCTGCTCCTTCTGCTCAAGGTCGTCTCCATTCACTTCTACAGGAAGTACTACGAGCAGGCCAAGGTCCTGGGCATCCTCATCGGCCTTCTGAGCCTGGCCATGGTCGGCGTTTCGGGAGGGTACTACATGCTCGTGGTGGGTTTCGGGGAGCTCAGGCCCCCGCCGCCGGCCGGGGCCATGGTCAAGCCCGCCGACATCGTGCTCAAGACGGATGAGGCGAGCATCCAGGCGGGAAGGAGGCTTTACGAGGACAAGTGCACCTTCTGCCATGACCCCAACGGCAGGGAGACGGTGGTGGGCCCCGGGCACAAGGGCATTCTCAAGAGGGAGGTGCTGCCGGTGAGCGGCAGGCCGGCAACGGTTGAAAACGTGGTCAAGCAGCTCCAGCATCCCTATAGGAAGATGCCCTCCTTCGCCTACCTGGACAAGAAGCAGCTGGAGGACATCGTGGCGTATCTGAATACGCTCTGACCAGGGGGCCGGAAGGCCCTGGAGGGTAGTGGCGGGAAGGCTTCTGGAGGACAGGACGCTGAGGGACCGGAGGTTCATCTTCCGGGACAGGGTGGATGCGGGCAGGCGCCTGGCGGAGTTTCTGAGGGCGGAGGCGAGGGGGGACGAGCTTGTCCTGGGCATACCGGCCGGAGGCGTGCCGGTGGGCTACGCGCTTATGAAGGGTCTCGGGCTTGCGTTCGACCTCCTGGTGGTGCGCAAGCTCCGGATTCCCGGCAATCCCGAGGCCGGTTTCGGGGCCCTGGCCCCCGACGGCCGCATGGTTCTGAACGACACGCTGCTCAGGGGGCTGGGCCTGGGCAGGGAGGACATCGAGCGCGAGGCCGAGCGGACCAGGAAGGTCATGGAGCACCGCAACGAGACGTACCGGCACGGAAGGCCCTTTCCCGATGTCCGGGGCCGCCGGGTCATCGTGACCGACGACGGCCTGGCCTCGGGCTACACCATGCTGGCCGCCCTGGGGTTCCTCGGGCGCCGCGGGGCGGGCTCCCTCGTCGTGGCCGTGCCCACGGCCTCCCTGCGCACCGTCCGGACGGTGCAGAGAGAGGCCGACCTGGTGGCCTGCCTCAATGTCCGCAGCGGGTTTCCCTTCGCCGTGGCCGAGGCCTACATGCACTGGCATGACCTGACGGACGAGGAGGTCATGGATATCGTGGACAGGTCGAGACAGACGCAGGGAGGCTGAAATGCGGACACCTGGAATGGCCGGTCGCCGCCTGTCCTTGTCTTTATTCTCGCCAGCCCAAGGAAAGAAATACGAGGCCACCCAATACGGTAATGTCCCCTGTATCCGGCCCTTGACATCCCCTCTCGGGGTTGTAAACTCTTAGTATAAGGAGGGCACGAAAATGCGTAATGTATCGAAGATTTTTCTGATTCTGGCCGTTATCCTGGGCCTGACGGTTGCGGCCTTCGCCATCCATGAGACCCAGCCCGCCGAAAGTGCCAAGACCCTGCCCCGGGCGGACGCCGGGAGCCTGTGGACGTATATCAGCAGGACCGACCCGTACCATCAGTGGGACCTCTGGCCGGGGAAGGGAAAGCTCTACGAGGGGCGGGAGCCCCACGGCGCCTACCTGACGCTTTACACGAACGACACGGCGCATTTCGCCGCGCAGTACGCTTCCCGGATGAAGGACGGGGCCATCCTCGTCAAGGAAAATTACAACCCGGAGAAGAAACTGGTGGCAATCACGGTGATGTACAAGATAAAGGGCTACAACCCCTCGGCAGACGACTGGTTCTTCGCGAAGTACACGCCCGAGGGGGAGGTCCAGGCCGGGGGCAAGGTGAAGACCTGCATCGACTGCCACGGGACCAGGGAAAACAACGACTTCATCTTCACGGGCAAGGTGGCCCCTTATTGAACCCCCGTCTCGGAGGGAGGTGAGCAGGCATGAAGAAAAACGTCGGCGGCCTTGACCGCGTGGTGCGCATCGTCCTGGGCATCGCGGGCATCGTTATCGGTCTTGTCGTCTCCATGGCCACCTGGGGAGAGGTTGTTCTGGTGGTCGTGGGCGCCATCCTCGTTGTCACCGCGTTTGTCAGTTTTTGACCGCTCTGGGCGGTGCTCGGGATAAGCACCCACAAGGAAAAGAAAGAAGGCCAGGGCGCCTGAAGGCGCCCGCGATTTTTGCTCCGCCGGCCCCCGGAGGGGGGCCGGCGGTTTTTCTCCCGGCCCTCCTTTTGTTTGACAAGCCGCCTCATAAGCCTTAAAATGTGCATATGCACAAAAAAGAGGCGCGCCCGTGTCCCCCCGCCTGAAGAAACCCCGCCGCTGCCGGTGCGTCTTCAAGGGAGAGGCCTTCAAGCCCGCGGGCATCCCCCTGGCCGAGCTTCGGACGGTGACCATGTACCCCGACGAGCTTGAGGCCCTCCGCCTTTGCGACCGGGAGGGCCTCACCCAGGAGGAGGCCGGCAAGCGGATGGGCGTTTCCCGGGGCACCGTGCAGCGGATACTGACCGGCGCACGGGGCAAGGCTGCCCTGGCCCTGACCGACTGCAGGGCCATCGTCCTTGAGGAGACCGTCTGCGCGAAGAACCGCGATACGGAGAAAAAACCCAAAGGAGGCTAACCATGGAGAACAAGAAGTTCGTCTTCATCCTCACCTCGTCCTTCGACAGGCCCGACGTCACGGCCGGGGCCTTGCAGCTTGCCACCAACATGAAGGCCCTGGACATCGAGCTGGATTTCTTTCTCATGGACAACGCCGCCCCCCTGGCCAGGAAGGGGTTCGCCGAAACCCTGACGTGGCAGAAAAAGGACGAGTTCTCCCCCATCCACGAGCTGATGAAGACCCTCGTGGAGGACTTCGGCGTGACCTTTTACGTCTGCGCCTCTTGCGTGAAGCACTACGGCCTGGACCAGGCCGAGCTCATCGCCAATGCCGAGATAAAGCCCGGCTCTTTTCTCGGGGAGATGCTCCTTGAGAGGCAGGCCCTCACGTTCTGAGGGAGGGACCGCTTTCGTCAACGCGGGAACCTTCTCCCGCTGGTGTTTCTGTGATAGGCTTTTCCCTGTGAACGGGACCGTTCGGAGCAACATATCAATACGGAAGGAGTAAACATGGCTCGGGAGAAAAAGGGAAAGGGTGAGATTGGGCCCTACGGGGGAAACTGGGGCGCGCCGTCGCTTTTCGAGGAGATGGACCGGATGTTCGAGACGTTCTTCGGCAGGCGTTTCGGCCGCCGGTGGCTGCCTTCCCCGCGATGGGCCGAGACGGCGGAGACGGCCTTTCCCGCGGTGGACATGTACGAGGACGATGACCAGGTGGTGGTGAAGGCGGAGCTGCCGGGGGTGCGGAAAGAGGACATCGACGTCAGCGTGGACGATACCGTGGTGACCATCTCCGGGGAGAAGAAGATGCAGGAGAAGGTGCAGAGAAAGGACTACTATCGCGTCGAGCGCTCCTACGGGGCCTTCACGCGGTCTCTGCCGCTACCGGCGGAGGTGCAGAGCGACAAGGCCACGGCCGCTTTCAAGGACGGCGTCCTGGAGGTCCGCGTTCCCAAGACGGCGGCCGCCAAGGAGAAGAAAGTCCAGCTCGAGGTCCGGTAAGCCCTGTGTGCGGCCCAGGGGGGTTGGGCTCTGCTGTTCTCCCGGCATTGCGTCCTTTTTCCCCGGAGCGCGGGGGGCGCGTTTTCTTTGCCCCGGGCTTATGGTATTGTATAGAGGGCCGCGTGTTCGGCCCTGAAAATCAATGAAAAACATAGTCGTTCTTGGTTCCACGGGCTCCATCGGGCGGAGCACTCTCTCTGTGGTGGCCGAGCACCCCGGCCTGTTCCGGGTGGTGGGGCTCGCCGCACGGCGCAACCACGACCTGCTCCTCAGGCAGGTGCGGGATTTCTCACCGGAGGTGGTGGCCGTCTTCGACGGCGAGGCGGCCCGCACCGTGAAGGCCGGCTGCCGGGTGCCCGTCCTCGACGGGCCCGAAGGGCTTGAGGAGGTGGCCCGCCACCCGGGCGCCGACATTGTCATCTCCGCCATTGAGGGCTCCGCGGGCCTCGCCCCCACGCTGGCCGCCCTTGGGGCGGGAAAGACCGTGGGGCTGGCGAACAAGGAGACCCTGGTCATCGCCGGGGCGGTCGTCCGGAGGGCCGCGCGGGAGCACGGCGCCCGCATCCTTCCGGTGGACAGCGAGCACAGCGCGGTGTTTCAGTGCCTGGAGGGCGGGGGCCGGGAGCACCTTCGGCGCATCGTGCTGACCGCCTCGGGCGGGCCCTTCGTCCACAAAAGCGCCGGGGAGCTCCGCGAAGTCACCCCCGAGGAAGCCCTCCGGCATCCCAGTTGGAGCATGGGCCGAAAGATTACCGTGGATTCCGCCACCCTCATGAACAAGGGCCTGGAGGTCATCGAGGCCCACCACCTCTTCGACCTGGGGCCCGAGCGCATCGGCGTTGTCGTACATCCCCAGAGCATCGTGCACTCCCTGGTGGAGTTCGTTGACGGCTCCTTGCTCGCGCAGCTCTCGGTCCCGGACATGCGGGGGGCCATCGCCTATGCCCTGTCCTATCCCCAGAGGCTGGACGGCGTCATCGAAAGGCTGGACCTGGCGGAGGTGGGCACACTGAGCTTCCATGAGCCCGATACGGAGCGTTTTCCCTGCCTTGCCTACGCCTACGAGGCCCTCCGGGCCGGCGGGACGATGCCGGCGGTGCTGAACGCCGCCAACGAGGTCGCCGTGGAGGCGTTCCTCCAGGGCAGGCTGGCCTTTACGGACATCCCGGTCGTCATACGGCAGAGCATGGGAGAGCACACGGCCGCCCGGGCGGACGACCTCGAGGCGGTCCTCGAGGCCCACCGGTGGGCGGCCGGGAGGGCTCTGGAGCTGGTGGGAACCGCCTCGTCCTCCCAGGGGCGCACGAGGGCCCGCAGATGACGCTGCTTTACGCCGTCATACTGCTGGGCATCCTCATTTTCGTCCACGAGCTGGGCCACTTCCTCTTTGCCAAGGTCGTGGGCGTGAAGGTCGAGAAGTTCTCTCTGGGCTTCGGACCCAAGCTCGTGGGGATGAAGCGGGGAGAGACGGAATACATGATAAGCGCCTTTCCCCTGGGGGGGTATGTCAAGATGCTGGGGGAATCCCCCGGCGAGGAGGCCGAGCGGCCCCTGAGCGAGGAGGACAGGAGGAGGGCCTTCAACCACCAGCCCGTCTGGAAGAGGTTCCTGATCGTCTTCTCCGGGCCCGTTTTCAACATCGTCTTTGCCGCCGTGGTCTTCATCCTTCTTTTCATGAGCGGCGTGCCGGTCCTGAAAAGCGAGGTGGGCGAGGTGATGGAAGGCACGCCGGCGGCGCAGGCCGGGCTTCAGAAGGGCGACGAAATCGTCTCCATAGACGGCACACCCATAACCGAGTGGTCGGGCATGTCCGCCGTCATTCAAAAGAGCCCGGGCAAGGAGCTTGCCCTCACCGTAAAGAGGGACGGCAGGACCCTCACCCTCACCATCACCCCCGAGAAAAAGACCGTCAAGGACATCTTCGGCGAGCCCCGGGAGGTGGGACTCATCGGCATCCGGCCCTCCGGGGCGCAGTACACCAAGGAGCTGAGCCCCCCCGAGGCCGTGGTCACGGGCGTTCAGAAGACCGGGGAGATATGCGTCCTCACGGTGGTGGCCATCGTCAAGCTCATCGAGAGGGTCGTTCCCGCCAAGACCATCGGGGGGCCCATATTCATTTTTCAGCTGGCCGGCCAGACGGCTGAGCGGGGCGCCCTGGATTTCTTCACCTTCATGGCCGTCATCAGCATCAACCTGGGCATCATCAACGTCCTGCCCATCCCGGTCCTGGACGGCGGCCATCTCCTTTTCCTCGGCATCGAGGCCGTCAGGCGCAAGCCCCTCAGCGAGAAGACCATCGCCCTGGCCCAGAAGGTGGGAATCGTCGTGCTTATCATGATCATGGCCTTCGCCCTTTATAACGACATCCTCCGGATTATCACGGGGCAGGAGATTCCGTAGAAGGAGATGCGGGCGAAAATCATCCTCGACCGGGATGAGCTCAGGCGGCTCCTCAAGGCCGAACGGGCCGCCGGGCGCAAGGTCGTCTTCACCAACGGATGCTTCGACATCCTGCACCTGGGCCATGTGCGCTACCTGAGGGAGGCCGGGCGCCTGGGGGACGTCCTGGTGGTCGGGGTCAACTCCGACCGCTCGGCCGGCCGCCTGAAGCCCGGGCGGCCGGTGGTGCCCGAAGCGCAGAGGGCCGAGGTGGTCTCGGCCCTGGAGATGGTGGACTACGTGACCGTCTTCGGGGAGGACACCCCCTACGAGCTCATCAGACTCCTCGCGCCCGACGTGCTGGTGAAGGGAGGGGACTGGGCTCCCGGGGACATAGTGGGCTCCGACCTCGTCCCGGAGACGTACAGCCTCCCTTACCTGGAGGGCATCTCCACATCGGCCATCATCGAGAGGATTCGCCGCCTCGGATAGGAATCGCCCGGCGCCTTCTGAGACAATGAAAGAGAGCAAGCTCCGCAGCATCCTCGACGAGTTTTATTCCTCCCTGAGGCCCGCCGCGCCGCGCCTGTACAACCTGGCGGGCTCGGCCGCGGCCCTTTTGCTCGCCCTCCGGGAGGAGCCCTTCCTCATGGTGGAGCACACCGAGGAGGTGTCCCGCGTCCTCGGGGAGGACGTGCTTTTCTTCCGGAAGCTCCTGGGCAGAACGTCCGTACCCCTTCGCCGCCTCCCCGAGCCCGACGGCCCGGAACTGGCCGGCAGGAGGGCCGAGGCGCTCTACGGCCTCCCGGAAGGCGGGACGGCCTCGCCCATGCTCATCACCTCCGAGGGCGCCCTGGAGGCCCCCCAGTGGGAGCCCCGGGTTCTGGCCGAGCGGGTGCTGGCCCTCGGGGCGGGGGACGAGATTGCCCGCGAGGAGGCCGCCCGGAGGCTCCACGGGCTGGGCTACCGGCGGGCCCCCCTGGTGACGGAGCCGGGACAGTACAGCCTGAGGGGCTGGATCCTGGACATCTACCCCTCCACGGACGCCCGCGCCATGAGGGTGGAGTTCTTCGGCGAGGAGATAGAAAACATCCGGGCCTTCGACGTGGACACCCAACGCTCGGTGGCCGAGGTGGAGGGCGTCCTGGTGATGCCCGCCGTGGAGCCCGGGGAGGGCCCCGGCATCCTCGACCTCCTCACCGGCGTGCCCGTCCTCTGGTCCGGGGACAACCACGCCGAGCCCCCCGCCGGTGCCGTGGTCCTCTCCCGCTACGGGTTCGCCGGGGAGGGCATCGAGGCCCCGGCCCTGAGCATTGCGGGCCTGGGCATCCTCCCCGGGGAGAGAAAGGACGTCTATTCCCTCCCCGGCGTCCTTCAGGAGGTGGGCAAGGAGCACCGCGTCATCGTCGTTTCTTCTTCGGAGGGGCAGGCGGAGCGGCTGAGACAGGTTTTTCTGGACGGGGGGCTCATCGTCCCGCGGGTGCCCCTGGAGGAGGTCGCCTCATACGCCGGGCGGTACGCCATCACGGTGGGCGGCCTCTCCGAGGGCCTCTTCCTCCGGGGGCTCCTGGTCCTGACGGAAAAGGAGATATTCGGCGGCCGTCCGGCCTACAGGCCTCTGAGGAAATCCCGGGTCTCCGGCCTCCTCCGAAACGTCGACGACCTCCTCGTGGGCGACCACGTGGTGCACTCGGACAGGGGCATCGGGCGGTTCGAGGGCCTGGTGCGGCAGAGCGTGGAGGACGTGGAGTACGACATGCTGGTGCTGCGCTACGCCGAGGGCGACAGGCTCTACGTCCCCCTGGACGCCATAGACAGGGTCCGAAAATACCACGCCGAGGAGGGCGTCGTCCCGGAGCTGGACAGCCTCCGCTCCCGGAGGTGGCAAAGGACGAAGCAGCGGGTCAGAAAGAAGGTCCAGGAGCTGGCCTCGCGCCTCCTCAAGGTCTATGCCGAGCGCGAGGTGGCCGAGGGCTTCCGCTTCAGCCCGGATACCGAAATGCACCGGGAGTTCGACAGCTTTTTCCCCTACGAGGAAACCCCCGACCAGCTCCGGGCCGTCCGGGAGATAAAGGAGGACATGGAGTCCGCCCGCCCCATGGACCGCCTTCTCTGCGGGGACGTGGGCTACGGAAAGACGGAGGTGGCCATGCGCGCGGCCTTCAAGGCCGTCTACGACGGCAAGCAGGTGGCCGTGCTGGTGCCCACGACCCTCCTGTGCGAGCAGCACCACCGGATATTCACGAAGCGCTTCGCCGCCTTCCCCGTCACCATAGACAGCCTGAGCAGGTTCAAGACACCCGGGGAAAGGCGGCAGACCCTGCGGAAGGTCAAGCGGGGCGAGGTGGACATCGTCATCGCCACCCACGCCCTCCTGCGCCGGGACATGGAGTTCCGCGACCTGGGTCTCCTCGTCATCGACGAGGAGCATCGCTTCGGCGTGCGCCAGAAGGAGCGCATCAAGGAGCTGAAGCGCGGCGTGGACGTGCTGTCCCTGAGCGCCACGCCCATTCCCCGCACGCTTCAGATGTCTCTTTCGGGCATCCGGGGGATGAGCCTCATCGAGACCCCCCCGGAGGAGCGCCTGGCCGTGCAGAGCGCCGTGAGCGCCTTCGACCGGGACCTCATCCGCTCGGCGGTCCAAAGGGAGGTGGACCGGCGCGGGCAGGTCTTCTACGTCCACAACCGCATCCAGGACATCGACGGGGTGGCCGCGCGGCTCAGGGACATCGTCCCCTTGGCCCGCATCGCGGTGGCCCACGGGCGGATGCCCGAGGGGAAGCTCGAGGAAATCATGCTCCGGTTCCTGAACCGGGAGGTGGACGTCCTGCTCTCCACGGCCATCGTGGGGGCGGGGCTGGACATACCCACGGCAAACACCATCATCGTGGACATGGCCCACCGGATGGGCCTGGCCGACCTGTACCAGCTCAGGGGCAGGGTGGGGCGGAGCAACGTGCGGGCCTACGCCTTCTTCATCATCCCGGGGGAGCGCGTCCTCACCGACGAGGCGCGCAAGAGGCTTCAGGCCATACAGGACCTCAGCTACATGGGGGCGGGCTTCAGGCTGGCCATGCGCGACCTGGAGATACGCGGGGCGGGAAACCTCCTGGGGCCGGAGCAGTCGGGCAACATCCACGCTGTGGGCTTCGACCTGTACGTCGAGATGCTGGAGGAGGCCGTCGCCGGGCTCAGGGGGCTCGAGGTGAAGGAGGCCGTCCGCACGGAGATCTCCCTTCGAGTGGACGCCTACGTCCCGGACGACTATATCGAGGACATGGCGCTTCGCCTGAGCGTGTACCGCCGCATCTCGGGCGCCCGGAGCCCGGAGGACCTCGAGGACATAGAGGCCGAGATGGCCGACCGCTTCGGTCCGTCGCCGCCCCCGTTTGGAAACCTCCTTCGCGTCCGCTCGCTGGGAATCGCGGCGGAGAGGCTGCACATGACGGAAATCACGGCCCGGGACGCCGCGGTGCGCTTCACCCTCTCGCCGGATACGGAGCTTTCCCCGGGGGACATCCTCTCGGCCCTGAACGGAAGGGTGCGGTTTCTGCCCAACGGCTTTGAGCTTTCGGCCGAGGGCGACCTGTTCGAGGAGACCGGGGCCGCCCTGGAGGCTCTCTCGAGGGCCGCGGGCGGCCCCCCGGGCGGATGAGGTCGGGACACGGGAAGCCCCGGCGGAGGGGAGCGCTGTGCGAACGGGTGAGTTTTCTTTCGTCCTCGCGGCCGCGGCCCCTTTTCAGAATAATTGACAGTCTTCGAAACTATCTGGTATTTTTTTAGACGATGAGAACCGTAATCCTGCCTGGGACTCTTCTCGTCGTTCTATTGCTCGCGGGAACATCTTACGGCGTCGAGTTGAGCGGCCCCCAGTCCCCCGCGCCCTTCTCCGTCTTCAGCACCATGAGCGCGGAGACGCCGGCGGTGGGCGAGGCGGCCGTGGCCTTTTCCATCGAGAAGGCCGGCCAGCCGGACTTCACGAGGGTATCCTCGCAGCTGGGGCTGGGGGTCACGGAGCATCTCGAGCTGGACGTCAACATACCGTACCAGGACGACGGGGCCTCGGGCCTGGAGGACATCGCCTTCAGCCTGAAGCACCGTGTCCTGGACGAGGAAGACTACGGTTTCTCTCTCGCTTACCTGGTGGCGGCTACCCTCTCCAGCAGCACCGAGCAACTGAGCACCGACGGCGCCCTGGGCGCGGGAGTCATCCTGACAAAGCGCCTGGGGCCGGTGAAGGGGCTTGTCAACTTCATATACTTGGAGCCCTGGAAGTCGGACCTCGAAGAGGAGATCAGGGCCTCGGTGGGCATGGATTTCGCCGCCGCCCACAACATCGATTTGCTTTCGGAGTTCCTCGTGAAAAAGAGCTACTTCTCCGGGAAGGTGGACCGGAGCGAGTTGCGCATCGGGTACCGCATCCAGTCCCTGGAGGGCTTCTATACGACCCTGGGGGCGGGCATCGGCATCAACGACCGGAAGCCCGAATACAGGCTCATCGTGGCCGTCTCCCTCATTTTCTCTCCGAGGCAGAGGTACATAGAGAAAGTTTACGAAAAGGGTGAGTGATGTTCGACCTGGGGATGCAGGAGCTCGTCGTCATTTTCGTCGTCGCCCTCCTGGTGTTTGGACCCAAGAGGCTTCCGGAGCTGGCCCGGACCCTGGGCAAGAGCGTGGCGCAGCTGAAGCGGGCCATGACGGACGTGAAGGACGAGATGGACAAGGAGTTCGATATCCTGGAGAAGCCCGGCAGGCAGCTCGACGTCCCCGCCTGGAAGGAGGAAACCGCTGGGGCCCCGGAGAAGGCGGAGGAGCCCCGGGAGGAGGAGCGGCAGCAGCCGCAGGCTTCAGCCGAGGAGCGGCAGGGGGCGGAGGAAGGTTCCGGGAGCGGTGGGCGGCGCGAGGAAAGCCCCTCTTCCGGCGAGGCCGAGAAGGATGGGGAAGGCATCTGAATGGCCGAAGAGAAGATGCCCATCACGGAGCACCTCTCCGAGCTCAGGCGCAGGCTCTTCGTCTCCGTCGGCGCCGTCATCATAGGGTTCATCGTCGCCTTCAACTTCTCGGAGAACATCTACGACCTTCTCATCCTCCCGCTTCACACCACCATCACCATCAAGGCCCGGCCCCCCTACGTCTTTCTGGCCGAGAGGGCGGGGGCCCTCAAGGAGCTCGTCTTCCTCGCCCCTACGGAGGCCTTCTGGGTACACCTGAAAATAGCCCTCATCGCCGCCGTCGTGGCCGTCTCGCCCGTGCTGTTTCAGCAGACCTGGAAATTCATCTCCCCCGGGCTTCATCCCCGGGAAAGGAAGTTCGCCGTCCCTTTCGTCCTGGTCACCTCGGGGCTTTTCGTGGCGGGAACGGCGTTCTGCTTCGTCATTGTGCTGCCGTTCGCCATAAAGTTCCTCCTGGGCTACAAGACCGCCTCCCTGGTCCCCATGCTCTCGGTGCAGAAATACGTGGATTTCTGCCTCACCTCGATTCTCGCATTCGGTGGGGTCTTCGAGCTCCCCGTCATCACCGTGTTCCTTGCCCGCCTGGGCGTGGTCACGCCCAAGTCCTTGGCCAAGAACAGAAAATACGCGGTTCTGCTGGCCTTCGTGGGCGCGGCCATTCTCACCCCGCCGGACGCCTTCACGCAGGTCCTGATGGCGGGTCCCATAATCGTTTTGTACGAGGCCGGGATACTGGCTTCGCGCCTCTTCGGCAGGAGGAAGACGGAAAGTGATACGGGGCAAGAACCTTAAGGCCATCGCCTTCGACATCGCCGAGGGATACGTCACCGTCAATCCCATTTTCCTCAAGCCCCTGGACGAGGAAACCATAAAGGGCCTGCTTCAGGAAGTCGGGCGCGCCCAGGCGGCCATGAGGGCGGCCGCCTTCCCCACCGGCGACATCCAGGGCATCAGGATGCGCAACATGAAGCTCCAGCGCCTGCACACCGCCTCCATGGTCATCAGGAATTACGCAAAGCAGAGACGTATGCGTATTTATTGACACATTTTTTGCGCGGGTGTTATTTTAACGAGGGATGCCGGGCCAGGACGAGATAAAGACGGAACTGGGCAAGGAAGCGCGCGAACTCGTCCAATCCCTCCTGAAGGCCAGAAAGAACCTCCGTTTGTACCCCGTGAACAACCCCATGTACACGCGCACGGTTGAGGATACTTTCAAGCGCGTGGACGACATCCTTGCCGCCGAGGAGTCCCTGGAGCTGCTCATCAGCCGTAACGACATAAGCGTGGCCGGAGAGTCCGTCTACCGGAGCGAGGAGAAGGACGAGAACCTGGCCCTTTTTTTCTTCCGTGACGGCCTGCGCTCCCTGAGCTTCGTCCGGGGGCTCGGGAAGGAGGAGTTCCAGGACTTCCTGAGCGTCCTTTCCTACGACTTCGACCGCGAGGACGTCGAGGACGACCTGGTCACGCTGCTCTGGGAGAGGGACTTCCGCTTCATCCGGTACACCGTGGACGAGACCGTCCTCATGGAGGACGACGGGTACGAGGAGAAGGCGGTCAGCCAGGCCAAGGAAGACGCCTCCACCGACGAGGGCCTCAGGAAGGCGTATGAGGACGCCTTCAAGGCCGAGGACGTGGACGGGCAGCACGTGCCCATGTCCATAACGGACGCCGACCTCAAGGCCCTGGCCTCGGAGGTCGAGAAGGACATGGAGGAGAACAAGCAGTCCAAGCTCATGGGCATCCTCTTTGACATGCTCTACGGGGCGGACACCCTGGAGGAGTTCAAGGACATCACCCGCATCATGATGAACGCCGTGGAGTTTTCGGTGCGGAGGGGCGACCTCAAAACCCCGGCGAACATCTTCCGGCGGATACGGATTCTTCTGAAGAAATCCCGTTCCCCCCATGTAAGGAAGAACCTGGGCATGGTCCTGGCCTTCGGGGGCTCGGAGCAGGTGGTCAAGGTCATCGGCGAGTGGCTGGACACCAAGGGAGGTCCGGACGAGGAGGATTGCAGCCGTTACGTCGGCAACCTCGAGTCCAACGCCATAGCCTCGTTCATCTCCCTGCTGGGCGAGCTGGAGACCATCGGCGGGCGCAAGAGCGCCATCGACGCGCTGGTCGTCCTGGGAAGGAAGGACGTGGACGCGCTGGCCCGGGGGCTTCGCGACCCGCGATGGTTCGTGGTGCGCAACATCGTCTACATCCTCTGGCGCATGGGCGACCCCCGTGCCGTCGATTACCTCGTCAGGGTTGTCAACCATCCGGAGCCCCGGGTGCGCAAGGAGGTGCTCAAGGGGCTCGGAGAGCTCAAGGAGCCGAAGGCCGTGCAGCCCGTCGCCCTGTGCCTGGAGGACGGGGACCCCTCCGTGCGCATGACGGCGGCCAAGGCCCTGGCCGCGGTGGGCTCGGAGGAGGCCAAGGCCGCCCTCCTGGAGCGGATGCCCCAGAGGCGGCTCATGGCCACCGAGTTCCGGGAGATGAAGGAGTACTTCGAGGCCCTTTCGGCCTGGAAGGACCGGGACATCTACGATTTCCTGATGGGGTTGCTCACGCGGAAGCCTTTCTTCAGGCGGTCCAAGTACAAAGAGGTCAAGGCCTGCGCGGTCTACGCCCTCGGCCTCCTGGGAAACCCCGAGGCCCTTCCCGTGCTGGAGGGGTTGCGCAACGCGCGCAACAGGATGCTCAGCGAGCAGGCCGGAGCCGCCGTCAAGAGGATAAGCTATGGCCGACAGCGATAGGACGGAGCTGGACAGGTCCGCCAAGGACATCGTCAATCAGCTGGCCGCCATCATCCGCACCTCCCAGATTCACGACCCCTCCAACGTGGCGGTCATGCAGGGGATAGAGAAGTTCATCACGCTCGTCAACGCCCTCCTGGACTCCCCGGCGGCGGCCGAGGGCATCTCCCTGGAGATGGTGGGGGAGTATTTCTATCTCAACGAATCCCGCGTGAAGTTCTCCATGGAGTACCTGGTGAACTTCGACTTTCTCATGCGGGAGTTCCGCAAGCACGACCTGGGCAGCGTGAGCTTCCTCGGCACACTCTCCAAGGAGGACATCCAGCGGTTCCTGAAGGCCTTCCTCTCCGCCTCCTTCTCTTCGGACCCCTACGTCGAGCTGGCCGAAGGCCTGGACGATATCCCCGGCATCCGGATAGCCCCTCCCCGGAAGATACAGACCCGGGACAACGAGTACGACATCAGAAGGACGGTCAAGCACACGTACTTCAACGCCGTCTCCTTCACCAAGGGCGTGATGACCAAGATACAGTCCGGCGAGAAGATAAACGTCAGACGGGCCAAGCGCGTCGTTCAGTCCATGGTGGACCTTCTGTTGAGCGAGGAGGAACTGGTCCTGGGGATGAGCGCCATCAAGGACTACGACGATTATACGTATCACCATTGCGTCAACGTGAGCATCCTGTCCATGGCCCTGGGGCAGAAGCTGGGCTTTTCCAAGCAGTCCCTCCTGGAGCTCGGCATGGTGGCTCTGTTCCATGACATCGGGAAGACCGACGTTCCCCCGGAGGTCCTGAACAAGCCCGGCTCCTTTACCGAGGAGGAGTGGAAGATCGTCCGGAAGCATCCATTCTGGGGCGTACGGGCCATCCTGAAGATGAAGGGTTTCGACATGGTTTCCGTGCGGAGCGCCATCGCGGCCTTCGAGCACCACATCCGGTACGACAAGGGAGGGTATCCCGAGCGGAGGCACCCCGAGGAGGTGGACCTGTACTCCCGCATCGTGAGCCTTGCCGACCAGTACGACGGCATGACCTCGGCGCGCGTCTACTCCCGGACCCCCATGGCCCCGGACAAGGCGCTCAGCGTCATGATGGAGAGGGCCGGAAGCTCCCTGGACCCCCTGCTGTTCAAGTTCTTCATCAACATGGTGGGCCTCTACCCGGTGGGCACGGCGGTCCTCTTGAACACCAGGCAGCTCGCCCTCGTCTACGGAAACAACCCCACCTTTCCCGACAGGCCCAAGGTCATGGTCGTCACCGACGCGGAGGGAAACAAGGCCTCCGGCGCCCTGGTGGACCTTACAGAGAAGGACCAGGCGGGCGCCTACCAGCGCTCCATCATGAAGACCATGGACCCGGGCAAGTACAAGATAAACCTGGCCGAGTACCTTCTCTGAACCTCGGCGCATCAGAGCAATTCAATAAATTTATGTAGCCGAGGGCCTCCTTGTCGTTGCCGTT
This sequence comes from Nitrospirota bacterium, assembly GCA_037386965.1. NCBI lineage: Bacteria > Pseudomonadati > Nitrospirota > Nitrospirota bacterium. The sequence continues at coordinate 27,636 of JARRLN010000004.1, read as the reverse complement.
TGACCTGAGGCGGCTTGGCAGTGGCTCCTTTGGAGGAACTGCCTATGGAGGGCGGCCGCCGTTGCATAAAGAAAAAGGTCTGCGAACGTTCCGGCCCGATAGGGCCGGTGCAGGGCGTTTCAAGCGGCTGTTCCACCCATTCGTCACTCATATAAGGCCGCCCGGACAGTAATGAAACTCCTTGCCGCCGAATAAGCCTCTCTTCCCCTCTTTTGAACAAAGAGGGGAAGAGAGGATGAATGAGTTGGGGAGATAGATAATTAAAAAAACCGGGGCCGGGGGCGGAGCGCCCCGTAATAACAATGCAACTCTTCTGACTCCCTAACCCACCTCTTCTCCTTCTCCCTTAAATCGGCCACAGGTTGAGTTGGATTGCTCTAAACGGTCGGCGCTGCCGGCGGCACCGGCCGGGAACAAGCACGGGGCTTCGCCGCCGGGTATAAAGCGGGCTGGTCAGCCAGCGGGATAATCGAGCCAGACCTCGATGGCCATCTCGGGGCAGACCGCGGCACAGAGGGCACAGCCGGTGCAGTTTTCCATGCGGGCGGCGTAGGCCGGGAAGTAGCCCTCGGCGGTGTCCTCCATCCGGAGGGCGAGCACGTCCTTGGGGCAGGCCAGAAGGCAGTAGTTACAGCCGGTGCACCGGAAGGGGTCGATGACCACCCTGCCTTTCATGAGCGCCTCCGGATGATTTCCCGGGCGTGGCCCAGCGACGTCTCGGTGACCGCGCCGCTGAGCATGCGGGCGATTTCCTCCTCGCGGACCGCTCCGGAGACCTCCCGCACCGAGACGGTGGTCCTGTCCGCCCGGGCGGCCTTCTCTATGACGAAATGGGCATCGGCCAGAGAGGCTATCTGGGGGAGGTGGGTGATGCAGAGGACCTGCCGGCCCCTGGAGAGGTCCCTGAGGTTTTCCGCCACGTTCCGTGCAGCGGCGCCGCCGATGCCGGCGTCCACTTCGTCGAAGACGAGCACAGGCACGTCGTCGGCCCCGCGCAGGGCCCCCTTGACGGCCAGCATGACCCGGGAGAGCTCGCCCCCGGAGACGACCTTCTCCAGCGGCTTGAGGACCTCGCCCGGGTTGGCGCAGAAGAGAAAGGCCGCCTGGTCGGCTCCCTGCGCCGAGACGGGGGCTTCGGAGAGGGACACCCTGAAGGCCGCCTTCTCCAGGGCCAATTGCGGCAGGCGCTTGGCCACCTGCTCGGCAAGTCTCCGGGCGGCCTTCTTTCTTCCGGCCGTGAGGCGCCGGACCGCCTCCGCGAGGGCCGACCGCTTCTCTTCGAGGTCCTTCTCGAGCCCCTCGGCCCTTTCTTCCGCGACCTCCAGCTCCTCAAGCTCCCGCCGGGCCTGCTCGCCGTGCGCCAGGACGGCCTCCACGGTGTCGCCGTACTTCCTCTTGAGGCCCCGGATGAGCTCCAGGCGCTCCTCCAGCATGCCCAGCCGGGCGGGGTCGGCGTCGTATTTCTCCCTGAGGCCCCTGAGGGCCAGGGCCGCCTCTTCCACCAGGGGAAGGGCCTGTCCCAGGACGTCCCGGGCCTCCCGGGCCTCCCCGTCTATGCCGGCTATTTCCTCCAGCTTGCCGAAGGCCCCCGAAAGGTCCTCGGTGGCCGCGCCCTCGGCGCTGTACAGGAGGGCGTAGGCCTCCTCGGCCAGCTCACCCAGGCGGGCGAGGTTTCCCAGGATGTTCCGCTCCCGGAGGAGCTCCTCCTCCTCGCCGGGAGCAAGCCCGGCCGCCTCTATCTCGCCGGCCTGAAAACTGAGGAGGTCCGTCTTCTGGGCACGCTCGCGTGCGCCCAGGCGGAGTTCCTCGAGCCTTTTCTCCAGGGCGGAGACCTCCGCGTACGCCCCGGAGACCCGTTCCCTCTCCTCCTCGAGGCCGCCCAGGACGTCCAGGAGGCGCAGTTGCACCTCGGGGCTCAGAAGGCTCTGGTGGGCGTGCTGGCCGTGGATGTCCACCAGGGTTTTCCCCAGCTCCTGGAGGGCCTGGACGGTTACCATGGTGTCGTTTATGTATGCCCTGGTGCGGCCGGCCGCCGAGACGTGCCTCCTGACCACGATGCCCTCGTCGGAGGCGATGCCTCTTTCGCTCAGGAAGGGGTGCCCCGGGGTGTCGAAGAAGGCTTCCACCACGGCCTCCGTGCTGCCGGTCTTGATCATCTCGGTGTAGCCCCGCTCGCCGAGCACCAGCCCCAGGGCTCCCACGACGATGGATTTGCCCGCCCCGGTCTCCCCGGTCAGGACGGTGAGCCCCGGCCCGAAGCCCAGGGAGAGCTCCTCGATGATGGCGAAATTTCTGACGCGCAGTTCCTTAAGCATTCCTCTGAAACACCGGACGGAGCTTGTCGTAGGTCGCCGTGATGTGCTCGGGGACCACCCGCACCTCGTCCAGCACGGCCATGAAGCTTGCGTCCCCGACCCACCGGGGCACGATGTGCATGTGCAGGTGCTCCTCGATGCCGGCCCCCGCGGCCTGTCCTATGTTGATGCCGGTGTTGAACCCCTCGGGCCTGAGCACCTCGGAGAGGCACTCCAGGGAGTACCGGGCCAGGGCCATCATCTCGTCGAGGACCCCGCCGGCATAGCCCTCCAGGGAGGAGGAGTGCTCGTAGGGGACCACCATGAGATGCCCCCCGGTATAGGGGAAGCGGTTCATGATGACGTAGTTCTGCCTCCCGCGGTACAGGATGAGGTTCTCCCTGTCCCTGTCCTCGCGGGACATCTCGCAGAAGATGCAGCCGGGCCCCTTGCGGGAGAGGATGTACTGGATGCGCCAGGGGGCCCAGAGTACCTTCACCGGGGCTTCCTCCCCAGTTTTTTGAGCACCTGCTGCGCGTCCTCCCAGACGACCATCTTCGCCTTGGGGTTTCTGAGAAGATAAGCCGGATGGTAGGTGGGCATGACCAGCACCGTGCCCAGTTTGGCGAACTTCCCCCGCAGCTTGCTGATGGGCGTCTTCGTCCCCAGGAGGGTCTGGGCCGAAATCCGTCCCAGGGAGATGATGACCCTGGGGGCGACAATCTCTATCTGTTTCTTGAGCACCGGCAGGCAGGCCTCTATTTCCTCCTCCTTCGGGTCGCGGTTGCCCGGGGGGCGGCATTTGAGGATATTGGCGATGTAGACCTCCTCCCGGCTGAAGCCCATCCTGTCGATAAGCCGGTCCAGGAGCTTCCCCGCGTCTCCCACGAAGGGCCGCCCCTGCCGGTCCTCCTCCTTCCCCGGGGCCTCGCCCACGAACATGAGCTCGGCGTCCGGGTTGCCTTCGCCGAAGACGACGTTCGTTCTCCCGCGGCAGAGGTCGCACTTGGTGCACGTGCCCATGTGCCCCTTGAGCCCCGCGAGGGCCCTGGCCTTCCTTTCGGGCGGGGCCGAGGCGGTCTCCTTTATGCGGAGCGGCATGCTTTCGAACCCCAGCGCCCGGTAGAAGCGGAGGACCTCGCGAAGGGTTCCCGGCGTGACAGGCGAGGTCATGGCTTCATCTGCCTCCCCATCCGAGTTTGGTCCTGAGCACGCGGAAATGGTCGCGGTCCCCCGGCATGAGGAGCGTGGCGCCGTACGGGGCCTTCTTGACGACCACGGTGTCGCCTTCGACATAATCGTTGCCCACCAGGCCATCGTAGGTGACCACGGCTCCCGCGCTCCGGGAGATGAGCGTGATTTCCACGGTGACGTCCTCGGGCAGGACGAGGGGGCGCACGCCGAGGGTGTGCGGGCAGATGGAGGTCAGCACCATGCTGTTCAGGGTGGGGTGGATTATCGGGCCGCCGGCGGCCAGGGAATAGGCCGTGGAGCCCGTGGGCGAGCAGACGATGAGCCCGTCGGCGCGGAACAGGGAGACGTGCCTGCCGCCCACCGTCGTCTCCAGGTCTATCAGGCGCCCCGGGGCGCCCTTGTTGACCACGACATCGTTGAGGGCCGTATATTCCCCTTTCTTCGCGCCCTGGGCGTCCAGGTGGTGGGCGGCGAGCATCATCCTTTCCTCCGAGGGACATTCGTCCGTGAGGAGCCTCCCGGCGGCTTCGAATATCTCCTCCTTGGAGACCTCCGTGATGAAGCCCAGCCCCCCGAGGTTCACCCCCATGAGGGGGATGCCCCTCGGGGCCATCAGGCGCGCGGTCCCCAGCATGGTGCCGTCGCCCCCCAGCACGATGACGGCCTCCACCTCCTGCGCCATCTCCTCCGGGCTCCGGCCCTTCTCGCCCAGTCTTTGGGCGACCTCGGGCTCCAGGGTGACCTCGGCCCCGTTTTTCTTGAGCCAGGGGACGAAGCCCCCGAGGAGCTCAGTGACCTCGGGGCTGTCTTTTCTGGTTACTATCCCTATCTTTTTCATCGAGCCCTTCAATGAGGATTTCCCGCTCCGTCTCCGAGACGAACCGGAAGCTGACGTTGATGAGGCCTTCCCTGTCCTTTCCGGGGAGCTTCTCCGCCCACTCTATGACAGTGATGCCATCCTCCCCGATGCAATCGTACACGCCCGCGGCCTCCACGTCCTCGGGCCGGTCCAGCCTGTACAGGTCGATGTGGTAGAAGGGCGGGTGGGAATCGTACTGGGCTATGATGGTGAAGCTCGCACTGATGATGTCCTTCTCAGCAAGTCCCAGGGCGGCGGCGATGCCCTTCGTGAAGGTGGTCTTTCCGGCCCCCAGCTCCCCGACCAGGCAGACGGTGTCGCCCGGCCTTAGCTTTTTCCCGAGCGTGGTCCCTGCGCGCATGGTCTCATCAGGCCCCCGCGTCAGAAACCTCACCGGCGATGCCCCGTATGACGTCGTGCTGGTTGATGATGCCCACGAGCCTGCCGTCCCTGACCACCGGCAGATGGTGCAGGTGTTTCTCCGACATGATGGTGGCTATCTCGTCCAGCGGGGCCTCCTCCGCGACCGTGACGACCTCGCTGGTGTAGATGTCGGCTACGGTGGAGGCCGAGAGCTTCCTTATCTCCCGCTCTATGGCGGCGGAGCCCTCAAGGGGGATGAAGGCGTCGAAGAGCCTCAGGACGGTGGGGATATGGAGGCGCTTGTTGCTGCTGACCAGGTCGTCCTCGGTCACCATCCCGAGGAGCCGTCCCTCCCTGTCCGTTACCGGAAGGCCGGTCCTGCCCGTTTCGATGAAGAGCCTTCCCAGCTCCTCCACCGTCATCTCCGGATTGACGGTGGTGAGGTCGCTGCGCATGATGTCCCGGGCCTTGAGCACGCGTCCTCTCCTCAGGGCATCCCGATGAAGCCGCCCTGCCTGCCGGTGGCGTCGTGGTCGCGGCGGTAGGAGTAGTACTTTTCCGGGGAGCAGAGGGTGCACTCGTCGATGACGCTGATATTCTGCTCCGGGACCCCCAGCGAGAGGGCCTGCAACTTGTTGGCCGTCTGCAGGTCCAGGCAGACCTTGCCGTTTTTCCTGCTCCAGTACCGGCCGTCGCCCGTTTCTTTCATGACGGCCTTGAGGACGTTGTCCTTCACCTGATAGCAGCACCAGCGGATGGCGGGCCCCAGGGCAATGAGGAGGGTTTCCGGCCTGGTATCGAATTCACTCCGGAGGGCGGCTACGGTTTTCTTCAGTATGCCCGCCGCCGTTCCCCTCCAGCCCGCGTGGACGGCTCCCACGGCATGGTTGTCCCGGTCGAAAAGCAGGATGGGCACGCAGTCGGCCACCTTCACCCCCAGGAGGATGTCCGCGCGGCCGGTGAGGACGGCGTCCGCCTTCCGCGGTCTCAGGTCCTCCTTCACCCAGAGGACCCTGCTGCCGTGCTCCTGCTCGGGGAAGTACACCCTCCTCTCGGTCAGGCCCTGCACGTCCACGCCCAGCTCCTTGTCGGTGAAGAAGCCCATGACGTGGCCGTCGAAGATTTCAGGAAATATCATCAAAGCCCTCCGTCAACCGCCCGAACACCCCGGGCACGGCATCCGCGACGTCGGTGGCAAGCACCGAGCGCATGTCCTTCTCGCATGCCGCAATCTCCCCCGCCAGCCCGTGAGCATACACACCCAGGACCGCGGCCTCCAGGGGGCTCAGCCCCTGGCCCAGGAGGGCCGCCACCATGCCGGTCAGGACGTCGCCGGTGCCGCCCTTGGCCAGGGCGGCATTTCCCGTGGGGTTCAGCAACGCCTCTCCTGCCGGGTCGGCCACTACCGTGGGAACGCCTTTTAGTATAATGTATGCGCCGGAGGTTTTGGCAAACCGGAGGGCGGCTTCCACCCTGTCGGACTCTATCTCCTTCACACCCATCCCGGTCAGGCGGGAGAACTCCCCCGGATGGGGAGTCAGGATGACCGGGGCCCGGGCTTTCCTCAGAAGGGCGGCCTTGCCCTCCAGGGCGTTGATGCCGTCGGCGTCCACCACCATGGGGGCCGCACACCGGGGGAGAAGCTCCCGGACCATCTCGGCGGTCTCCCGGTCCCGTCCGATGCCCGGCCCCAGGGCCAGCACGTCGGCCCTCTCGTCCAGGAACTCCAGGATGCCCGTGAGCGCCCCCCGGGCGAGACTTCCCCGTCCGGTATCCTCCAGGGGCAGGGTCATCTCCTCGGTCACGCGTCCTTCGTATATCCCCAGCAGGGAGTCCGCGACCCCGATGCTCACCAGGCCCGCCCCCGACCTGAGAGCAGCGTGGGCGGCCATCATGGCGGCCCCGGTTTTCCCCCGGGAGCCCGCCACCAGGAGCACGTGCCCGTAGGCGCCCTTATGGGAGTAAGGCTCCCGGGCCGGCACCAGGGAGGCCACGTCGCGCCGTGACGGCACCGCTGTGCGTACGGACTCGAAGAGGGCCCGGGGAAACCCGATGTCCTCGACGAAAAGCTCTCCGGAGAGCCCGGCGCCGGGATGAAGGAAGTGCCCCCTCTTGGGGGCTCCGAAGGTCACCGTGGCCGCGCAGTGCAAGGCCGCGCCGAGCACCTGTCCGGTGTCTGATGAGACGCCCGAGGGGATGTCCACGGCCACCACGCGGGCTGACGAGCCGTTGACGGCCCGAATGACCTCCGCGAGGGGCCCCTGTATGTCCTTGCTCAGGCCCGTGCCGAAGACGGCGTCCAGGACCAGGGAGCCGTGCAGGTCCCCGGCGGTCACCTTGTCCCGGAACTCCATGGGCACGCGCATCTTCCGGGCGATGTCATGCTGAAGGCGGGCGTTTTCCTTGAGCCTGTTGCGCTTCCCGGTAATCAGGACCTTCACCGTGTAGCCGGCGTTATGCAGCTCCCGGGCCGCCACCAGTCCGTCGCCTCCGTTGTTGCCCGTGCCCGCCAGCACCAGGATGCGGCCTTCCCTGAGGACCTCCTTCACCCTGGCGGCCACGGCCACCCCGGCCCTTTCCATCAGTATCGGGGCGGATATCCCATAATATTCTATCGTCTTTTTATCTATCTCCCCGATTTCCGACGAGGTGACGACTTTCATGGCGAAAACTCTCCCGAAAAGATTTCTGCAATTATAGCACGACTCTTGAGAGGCCGTAAGCGCCCATGGGAGTTATGTTTTTGAGCCTAATCGGGTAAGAGAGAACGGCCGGGCATTCCCGCGGCGCTCCGTAGCTGCCGGGAAGTTTTCCGGGAAGGCAGCAAAGGGGGCTCGGGAAGCGCGGTCGTGCTTCCCGCGGTCCCTTTGAAGACGCCATGTACGAAGGGCCCCGGAGCGGAGGGCCTAGCGGGATATCTCCGAGGCGCACTCCGGACAGATGGCGTGGCTGAGCTCCGTGCGCCAGCGCGCCCTGACGAAGTCGCCCAGGGACTCCCAGGTTTCCTCGCCGTTTCGCACCCGTTTGCACCAGGCGCAGATGGACAGGGACGAAGAGGGATGTCCGGTTTCCTCCTCTGCCTGCCCTCCATCCGGGACAATCCTCATGCGCATGAGGACGTATGCCGCGCCGTGGCCCGTGGCTGCCCCGACGGGGACGGTGCGCGTCTCGGCGTATCTTTCCTTGCCGTCGGGGAACAGGACGGACTCGACGACCGAAGCGGGCATGCCCGAAGCAAGCGTGCGTCTGGCCGCACAGGTGCGGCAGGGGGATTCCTTTCCGCGGAGGATCTCATGGCATGCGGAGCCTTCCAGGGCCTCCGGGGTCGAGTACCAGAGGCGGGCAAAAGGGGTGTTTGCCCGCACCACCCTGAAGTCGCCGTCCAGGGCGCACAGGGGCTCCTCGACGCTCTCCAGCAGGGCGGAGACGAAGTCCATGGCGACGGCGTCCCTCAGACTGCGATGTTTCGTGACCACCCGGAGGAGTCCCATGACGGCGTACGCCCCGGCATCCCCGTTCCTGAGGGGGATAAGCACGGCGTCGGCGATTTCGCTCTGTCCGTCCACCGGCATGGAGCCCTCCACGGTGCTGGTCCTTCCGCTTTGGAGAGCTTCGCGGAGCTTTGGGCCCAGGGGACCCGAGATGCACCTGGTGAGAAGCTCGCGCAGCGGTTCGTCTTCCCGCGCCGCCTTGTAAAATCCCCCCGCCGAGCCCGACAAGAACCGAAGCGAGCCCTCCCGGTCGACGATGAACTTGACGTCCCGCGCCACGGGGGCGCAGGCACTGGAGAGAAAAGTTCCGTTTCCCGCCATGGTCTCCTCCTGGGCATGCCGTTTCCTTCGTTCATACTCCTTATGTTACATCCCATACAGGAAGAGTACAACCATGAATTGTGCATGTCAAGAGGGGAAATGAGGCGGGCCGCGTGAAGCGGCGGATTACCCTCGGAAGGCGGCGTCTTTGGCCAGAAACGTACCGGCGGGGAAGGTGAGAACGAAAGTGGTCCCGGCCCCGGTCTCGACCGTGAGGGTTCCGCCCAGTTGCCGGGAAAGAAGGCCGACGAGCTCAAGCCCCATGGAATCGCTCTTCATGGGGTCCAACCCGGAAGGCAACCCCACCCCATCGTCGGCCACCGTGAGGGTGCAGGCTCCGTCGGAGTTCCTCCGGAGCGAAATTCTTATCTCGCCCCGGCCTTCCGGGAACGCGTGCTTGAAGGCGTTGGCGATAAGCTCGTTGAGGATGAGCCCGCAGGGGATCATCCTCTCCAGGTCGAGGGCCACGTCCTCGATATCCAGGGTGAGCTTCACGCTCCCGGGGTCGACCCGGTAGGAGGAGAAGAGCTGCCGGGCCAGGGACGCGATATACTCGGGGAACCCGATGCTCTGCAGGTCTCCGGAGCGGTACAGCTTCTCGTGAATCAGGCTCATGGCCCGCACCCTGTCCTGGCTGCCCCGGAGAAGCTCCCGGGAGGCCGAGTCCGAAAGGTGCCGGGACTGAAACCTGAGCAGGCTGTAGATGGTGAGGAAATTGTTCTTCACCCGGTGGTGGATTTCCTTGATGAGAAGCTCTTTTTCCCTGAGGGACGCCCTCAACTCTTTTTCCATCTTCTTCTGGGCGGTGATATCCCGGACGAAGGCGTACATGCGGCGGCCGCCGGCCTCCGGAAGGTAGGTCACGCTGACGTCCACGTCCACCACCGTGCCGTCCTTGCGCCTGTGCCGGGTCTCGAATCGGTCCCCGCCCGTGCTGATGATGTCCCTCAGGTGGCGCTCCGTCTCCCCGGGCGTCTCTATTGCCTCGAGGTCTCTGATGCGCATCCCCTGGAGTTCCTCCCGGCTGAAGCCGGTCAGGCGGCTGTACGCGTCGTTGGTCTCCAGGACCGTGCCTTCCGCATCCACCACAAGGAAGCCGTCCATGGAGGTGCGGATGACCGTGTGGTAGCGCTCCTCGGCCTGGCGGCGCAGGCGTTCGCCCTCCCTCAGGGAGAGGACGTAGCGTATGGAGGCCCAGAGGAGGCCCGAGGAGAGGCTGCGCTTGGGCAGATAGTCCGAGGCCCCCGCGCGCATCACGGAGACGGCCAGCTCCTCGTCGCCGGCCCCCGTGAGGAAGATGACCGGAACGTCGATGTCCCTGGCCTTGATGTCCAGCAGGAGGTCCAGCCCGTGGCGCTCCCCCAGGCTGTAGTCCAGGACGCAGACGTCGAAGGAGTCGTCTTTGAGGAGCGAGAGGGCTTCCTCGTACAAAGGGGTGGTCCGCAGCTGGAAAGCCGCATCGCTCTTCCCCTCCTCCAGGAGGTCCCTGACGAGGTTCACCCCGAGGTCATAGCTCCTGAGCACGTCCTCCTCCGTGCCGGAGGTGGTGAGCACGATGACCGGGATGGACCGGAGGGAAGGGTCTTTCTTAATCTCTTCCAGGGCCTCCCTGCCGTCCTTCCGGGGCATGTTCAGGTCCAGGAGGATGACGCCGGGGCGAGGCGCACGTCTCTGCTCGGCGTACTGCCCGCGCCTCCGGAGATAGTCCATCAGCTCCTCGCCGTCCTTCACCCACTCTGTGCGGTTGACGAGGCGGCCGTCCTCCAGGGCCTCCCTGACGAGCATGAAGTCGTCTTCGTCGTCCTCGGCGATGAGCAGGATGACGGGCTCCTTGCGGTCATCCATGCGCCGGCTCCTTGTCCTCTTCCCGCGCGATGGGCATGTGTACGAAGAAGGTGGCCCCCTCGCCCGGTCTGCTCCGGGCGGTTATCCGGCCGCCGTGCCTTTCCAGGATTTTCTTGCAGATGGAAAGGCCCATACCGCTGCCTTCGTACTGCCCCCTGCCGTGCAGGCGCTGGAAGGGGCGGAATATGCGGTCGGCGTATTTCTCGTCAAAGCCGATGCCGTTGTCCGCGACCGTGACGACGGCGTGGCCGTCCTCGATTGTCGCGCCTATTTTAACACGGGGCCGGACGCCCCGGCGATGGAACTTCAGGGCGTTGGTGAGAAGGTTCTGCAGAAGCTGCCTCATCTGCACGGCGTCGGCCTGCACGCGGGGAAGGTCCCCCAGTTGCACCTCCGCGCCCGTCCGGCTGATGTGCTCCTCCAGGTCCGAGAGCACGCCCACCGCCACCCCGTGCAGGTCCACGGGCCCGAAGGGCCGGGCCTTTGTGGTAACCCGCGAAAGACGGAGGAGGTCGTTGATGAGCTGCTGCATCCTCTCGCTGGCCCGGAGCATTCTGTCCAGATAGTCCCGGCCCTTCTCGTCCAAAGCTTCTTCATACCTCTCCCGGAGCCTTCCGCCGAAGGCCACCACCTTCCTCAAGGGCTCCTGCAGGTCGTGGGAGGCGATGTAGGCGAAGTCCTCGAGTTCCCGGTTGCTCTGCTTGAGTCTCTCGGAGTAAGACTGAAGCTCCTCGGCGTATTCCCTCAAGGCCTCCTGCGCCAGCTTGTGCGCCGTCACGTCTTCGAAGAGGGTGGCGAACTTCCCCGGTGCCGGGCTGTAAGCCGTCACCGCGTACCACCTGCCCAGCTTCTCGGCATACCGCTCGAAGCGGGCCTCCTGCCCTGTGAGGGCCACCGTCCCGTAGCTGTCTATCCAGTCGGCGGGCTCGTTCTCGATGCCGGGCATGACCTCGGTGACCCGCCTGCCCACGACGTCCCTCCTCCTCAGGCCCGTGAGCTTCTCGAATGCTCCGTTGACCTCCAGGAACACGTAGTCCACCGGCTTTCCGGCCTGGTCGGTGACGATTTCGTGGAAGGCGAAGCCGTCGGTCATGTTCTCGAAAAGGGACCGGTACTTGGCCTCGCTCTTCTCCAGGGCCTCTTCGGCCTCCTTAACCTCGCTGATGTCTCGCCCGCTGGAGCGGATTCCTCTGTATCGGCCTTGTGCATCGTATATGGGCTGCCAGGAGGCCGACACCCAGCGGAGCGTGCCGTCCTTGTGCCTGACCCGGAACTGGACGTTGTTGGCCGATGTCTTGAGGGTAATCGCGCTCCGAAGCTCCCGGCCCAGCCGGAGCCTGTCTTCTTTCTGGACGATGGGCAGGGGGTAGCCCTGCATGGAAAGGCACTCGGCGGTGCCGTAGCCCGTCATTCTCTGCACTGCGGGGTTCACCCAGAGGAGCCTTCCGTCCGGCGCGAGCCAGCTTTCCCAGTCGTACGTGTAGTCCGCGATGGCCCTGAAGCGTTCCTCTCCCTCGCGGCGCTCCTGCTCGCTCCGGGCCAGGTCCCTGTAAAGGAGCTCATAGGGTTCTTCCAGGCCCGTCTTGATGAGGGCCACGTAGACCAGGACGAAGGACAGGAGCTTGAAGTAGTGCCCTATGAGGTTGGAGAGCCCGTAGACGTTTATGTAGAAGGTGAAGGCGAGCTCCGCGCCCACGGTAAGGAATATGGAGGCCGAGAGGAGTTGGAACACGCGGGGCTCGAACTCCTTGCGCCGCCCGTACAGGGCGCCGAAGGCGCCGAGGAGAACGGCCGATATAAGGTACTCGCTCGTCTTCTTGAAAGGCGTAAGCCCGGAGCCTTCTACGTAGCAAACCGGAAAGAGACCCCCGAAAACCGCCGCGAGCAGGACCGCGGTGAGGACGGCGTATGCGCCCAGGATACGGCCGGGTCTCAGGCGGCGTCCGAGGAAAAGGGGAGCAGCCAAAAGGGAGAGGCTTTCGGTGTAGCGGCTTGCAATCCATAGCTGGGTAGCCAGGTTGGAGCCGCCCCCGGGGAAGACCCCCATCCCCTTGTAGGCCAGCGTATGAACGAGGTCCAGGGAGCCGACGGCAAGGTAGGTGATTCCGACAAAGAGAAGATATTTGTTCTGAAGAACGCGGCGGGTGTTCCAGGCGACGATGAAGACCCCGGCGGCCACCACGACGCTGAAAAGCTCGGCCAGGCTGTGAAAAAGCAGATAGCTTACATGGCTGGTCAGATACAGTCCCGCCAGGACAAGCACCAGGAGAAGGACGCCAACCCGTCCGAACGAGAGGAAATGGGACTTCTCGCTCCTATGGTTTCCCGACATGCCGAAAGCCTCCCCACGTATTATACAATTTTGTCACGGCCGTAATGGGCACATGCTTGAGCGGAAGTACGGGGCAACCCATGGATGCAAGCCCGTCACATTCCTTTCCGGAGCGCCGGCCTGTGGAGGCCGGGGGCTTTGTGATACAATTTCAGGATTATGAAGCGCTACGAGCCGGTCTCTCTCAAGGACATCAAGACCTATCCGCTTTCCAGGCGCAAGAGCAAGGTGGTCCTCGGAGACCTGGCCACGCCCCACGAAAAAGGGGGCTCCTTCAGGGAGTTTCTCGACAAGCTCCCGCCGGTCCTCGGGGCGGCCTCGCTCCGGAAGGTGGTCCGGAGCATCCTTGAGGCCAGGCAGGCGGGGCGTCCCGTTATCCTGGCCATGGGGGCGCATCCCATCAAGGTGGGCCTTTCCCCGCTCATCATAGACCTCATGGAAAGGGGAATCGTCACCGCCCTGGCCGGAAACGGGGCCTGCATCATCCACGATTTCGAGCTCGCCTTCGCGGGCACCACCTCCGAGGACGTGGCCGAGGCCCTTCTGACCGGGGCCTTCGGCATGGCCGAGGAGACGGGCCGCATGGTCAACGAGGCCATCGTGGAAGGCGTGCAGAAGGGCCTGGGCATCGGCGAGAGCATGGGGGAGTTCATAAACCGGAGCGACCTTCCGGGCAAACATCTGAGCGTTTTCGGCGCGGCTCGGCGCCTGGGGCTCCCCGCCACCGTGCACGTCACCATGGGGGCGGACATCATCCACATGCACCCGCACGTCTCGGGCGCGGCCACCGGGGAGGGCAGCCTCAGGGACTTCCGCCTCCTGGCCGCGGTGGTGGCGGACCTGGAGGGCGGCGTGCATATCAACATGGGCTCGGCCGTGGTGATGCCCGAGGTCTTTCTGAAGGCCCTGTCCGTGGCCCGCAACCTGGGAAACACCGTGCAGAGCATCACCACCGTGAACATGGACTTCATCCAGCAGTACCGGGGGAGGGAGAACGTCCTCAGGCGCCCCACCCTGGGGGGCGGCGCCTCCTACGCCCTCACCGGACATCACGAGATACTCTTTCCGCTGCTGGCCGCGGCCCTCGCGGAGGAATGGTCGTGAACGTTGTCATCGACGAGGAGACCTGCATCGGCTGCGGCAACTGCGCCGATATCTGCCCGGCCGTCTTCTTCCTCGATGAGGACCTCGGAAAGGCCCGCGTCCTGGACCCCGACGCCTGCGAGTATGCGGGCTGTTGCGAGGCCGCCGCAGAGAACTGCCCGGTTGAGGCCATAACCGTGGAGGAATAAGTGAACCTGGAACCTCTCCTCAAGGAAGCCTGGACCCTCATCAAGAGGAATTACACCATCACGCTGCCCACCATCTTTTCCATCTTCGTGGTCTCTTTCCTGGCTCTGGGCATCATCGGGTCGCCCGAGGACGCCTCCGGCATCGCCCTGGTGAGCTTCCTGAGCGGGGTCATCAGCCTGTACGCGCACGGGGTCACCCTCGTCATGGCCGATGAGGCCCTTGTGTCGGGCTCCACCTCCCTGCGTACGGCGGGCCGGGCGGCGGGAAGGTTTTTCCTGCCCTTCGCCCTGGCCTCGGTCATCATCTCCGTCGTGGTGGGGCTGGGCCTGGCGCTTTTTCTCGTGCCGGGGCTCATCGCCGCCTATTTTCTGATGTTTGCGATGACCGCCGTGGCGGTGGACGGGGCGGGCGCGCTTACGGCCCTCTCCAGGAGCTACCGGGTGGTGCGGGGAAGCGCGCGGGAGGCATTCGTCCTGTTCGTCTTCCTGTTCGTGGCGGCCCTGGCCTTCGGGCTTTTGAACCTGGTACTGAGCGTCATCCCGGTGGTGGGCCAGTTGGCGGGCGTGATTCTGTCGGGCATCTTCGGCGGCGGCGCCGCGGTCCTTCTGGTCAGGACCTACAGGGACCTCACCGCCGCCGCGAGGCACCCGTCCTCTCAGATGAGCTTGTAGTCCTTCAGAACTTTCCTGAGCTTCTTCTTGTTCTCCTCGGACATGGGGCAGAGGGGCAGCCGGAACTCTTCCTTTATCTTTCCCATCATGGCCAGGGCCGTCTTGACCGGCTGGGGGTTGGTCTCCAGGAACATGGCGTAGTTCAGAGGGTCCAGCCGGTAGTGGATGTCCCGCGCCGCGGCCGCCTCGGCGGCCTTCCAGGCCTCCCACATGCGGGCCGATTCCCGGGGCGCGACGTTGGCCGTCACGGAGATGGTCCCCTTGCCCCCGAGGGCGTAGAGGGGGAAGGTCGTGAAGTCGTCCCCAGAGAAGACGCTTATCCGGTCGCCGCAGAGGCGCATGAGCTGGCTGACCTGCTTCATGTCCGCCGAGGCTTCCTTGATTCCCACGATGTTTTTTATCTCGGCCAGCCGGGCCACCGTGGCCGGAAGGAGGTTGACGGCCGTCCTTCCCGGCACGTTATAGAGCACCAGGGGGAACCCCTTGACCGCCCGGGCGAGAGCGTCGTAGTGCCTGTAGAGGCCCTCCTGGGTGGGCTTGTTGTAGTAGGGGGCCACAAGAAGGGCTCCGTCGGCGCCGTCCTTCTTGGCCTTGAGAGTCAGGTCTATGGCCTCGGCCGTGGAGTTCGCCCCCGTGCCGGCAATGACCGGGACGCGGCCCTTGACCACCTGCACGGTGAGGCTGACGACCCTGGCGTGCTCCTCGAAGTCCAGGGTGGCCGACTCCCCGGTCGTGCCGCAGGGCACGATGGCGTGGGAGCCCTCGGCCAGGTGCCACTCTATGAGGTTGCCCAGCGCCTTCTCGTCCACCTTTCCGCCCTTGAAGGGCGTCACGATGGGTACCATGGAACCCTCAAACATCGCGTCCTCCTTCATCCGTTATGTCCCCCTGAAAAACCTCCTCCGCGGGCCCGGTCATGAAGACCCTGCCCTCCGCATGCCACTCTATGAGAAGGTCGCCACCGGCCAGATGCACGGTCACCTTCCTTCCGGTCAGCCCCCTGAGGGCGGAGGCCACTGCGGAGGCCGACGCACCCGTGCCGCAGGCCATGGTCTCCCCCGCCCCGCGCTCCCAGACGCGCATCCGTATCTCCTCAGAGTTTACCACTTCCACGAACTCCACGTTCGTCCTTCCGGGGAAGAAGGGGTGGTTCTCCACCCGGGGACCCACGGTGTTTACGGGATAGGCTGCCACGTCCTGAACGAAAACGACCGCATGGGGGTTTCCCATGGAAACGCAGGTTATCGGGAGGCTCCGCCCGTCAAGCGAAAGGGGATAATCGACGACCCTTCCGTCGTGGGCGACGGGGATGTCCCTGCCCTCAAGGACGGGCTGGCCCATGTCCACCCGCACCAGGTCCCCCGTCCGCTCCGGACGGATGATGCCCGCCGGGGTCTCTATCTCGAGGACGCTTTTTGCGCTCAGGCCCCTGTCCCAGATGTACCTGGCAAGGCAGCGGATGCCGTTGCCGCACATCTCCACCTCCGAGCCGTCGGCGTTGAAGATGCGCATCCCGAAGTCCCCCCGCCCCGGGTCCACCAGGACGAGCATCTGGTCCGCCCCCACCCCGAACCTCCGGCGGCAGAGCCTCCGGGCCAGCTCCCCCAGGCCCCCCGTCTCCTGCCCCCGGCGGTCCAGGAGGACGAAGTCGTTGCCCAGGGCCTGCATCTTGACGAACGTCATTGCTCTTTATCCAAGGCCGGCGGGGATGCGCTCCCCCCGGATGATGTCGTCGTAGGTTTCTCTCGCGCGGATGAGGAAGTGCCGGTTTCCCCTGACCATCACTTCGGCCGCCCGGGGACGGGAGTTGTAGTTGCTGCTCATGGTAAATCCGTAGGCGCCCGCGCTCATCACGGCCAGAAGGTCCCCCCGGCTTACGCGGGGCAACTCCCGGTCACGGGCCAGAAAGTCCCCCGTCTCGCAGATGGGCCCCACCACGTCGGCCAGGGCCCGCCTGGCCCGTGTCTTCCTGACGGGGAGAATTTCGTGGTAGGCACCGTAGAGGGTCGGCCGCATGAGGTCGTTCATCCCGCCGTCGACGACGAAAAAGGTCTTCTCGGCCCCCTCTTTCACGTACAGGGTGCGCGTCAGCAGCACCCCGGCGTTGCCGGCGATGGAGCGGCCGGGCTCGGCCACGAGGGTGATGTCCCGTCCCCTGAGAAGGGGCAGGATTCTTGCGGCCAGCTCCCGGGGCGCCGGGGTCTTCTCTCCCATGTAGGGGATGCCCAGCCCCCCGCCGATGTCTATGTGGGTAAGGGAAAGCCCGGCCTCCCTCAGGCGGTCCACAAGCAGAAGGACCCTCTTCAAGGCGTCCACAAAGGGAGAGAGCTGCGTAATCTGGGAGCCGATGTGCTTGTGCACACCCATCACCCTGACGTGCTTAAGCCCCGAGGCCAGCCTGTAGAACTCCAGCGCGTCCTCCATGGGGATGCCGAACTTGTGCGTCCTCAAGCCCGTGGAGATGTAGGGGTGCGTGCCGGGGTCGATATCGGGGTTGACCCGGAGGGCGATGGGCGCTTTCTTGCGCATGAGGGCGGCGACCCGGTTTATCTCACCGAGCTCCTCCTCCGACTCGATGTTGAACATGAGGATGCCGGCCTTCAAGGCGGCCCGTATCTCGGCCTCCGTCTTCCCCACGCCCGCGTAGACGACCTTTCGGGGGTCGATGCCCGCCCTGAGGGCCCGGAAGAGCTCTCCGCCGGAGACCACGTCGGCCCCCGCGCCGTGCCTGCCCAGAACATTCAGGACGGCCAGGCTGGAGTTGGCCTTCACGGCGAAGCACGTGATGTGCTCAACTCCCTTGAAGGCCTCCTCGTACGCGGCGAGATGCCGGAGCAGGGTGCCCCGGCTGTAGACGTAAAGGGGGGTCCCGTATCGCTCCGCCAGGTCGCGGAGTGGGACGTCCTCGGCATGGAGCTCGCCCTTCCTATAGCGGAAAAGGTGCATGAAGATGATTATTTTTGCATACTTTTCTCGTCCCTGTCAAAAATACTCCCTCGTGAAGCTTGCAGGACCGCATCGGCTGCCACGTCCCGGCCAAGGAGACCGACTG
This sequence comes from Nitrospirota bacterium, assembly GCA_037386965.1. Classification (NCBI taxonomy): domain Bacteria; kingdom Pseudomonadati; phylum Nitrospirota; species Nitrospirota bacterium. Next base: position 9,921 of record JARRLN010000004.1, on the reverse strand, counting down.
GGTCCACGTGGAGGGATACCCCACGCTCCGGAAATAGGCGTCGCCTCTCCCCGACGATGAAAGGGACGGCCATGGCCGTCCCTTTCATTTTTCGAGGCGCCCCGTGTGAAAATCCGTTCTCTCACGTATAATAAACCTCGATTTCAAACCGAAGGAGGACGGAGTGAAACGTTCGACCCTCGCATTCATAACATTGCTCGTCGGAATCGCCATCGGTGTCGCCGGCGTTCTGCTTGCGCCCCGGTACCTCGAGCCCTATATGCCGAGCATCATCAAGAGCAAGGGCCAGGACATCGAGGGCAGGGTGACGGCCAAGGAAAAGGAGCATGACAAGCTCCTCGTCACGGTCCTCACCGAGCAGGGGGCCGTCCTGGTGACCTTCACGAAGAAGGTCCCGGAGATAAACCTTCTGGTGAATGAGGGCGACCGCGTCACCCTGTCGTTGCCCGGCTACAAGCCCTTCGTGCAAGACCCGTCCATCGTGAGGGTAAGAAAGGGCGAGAAGGCGGAAAAGGAGACGCCGCAGGCCCTGGAGCAACCCGCCCTGAAAGAGAGGCCCGCCGGGGAAACGCCCTCCGCAGGTGAGCAGGCAAAACCGGCGAAGCAGCCGGACGAAAAGAAGCAGGGCGAGCCGGGGGAGGGAACAAAGCCGGCCAAGGAGCCGGCGACGGGGTCTTTCTAGGGAGCCAGAGCGGACAGCGTGCTTGCCAGGCTCTCCCGGTCTTCCACTCCCAGGGCGCGGGCTTCGGGTGCGCACCGCCTTACCAGACCGGCCAGCACCTTTCCCGGGCCGGCCTCTACGAAAGTCTCCACGCCCGAGCGGGCCATGAGGCCCACAGACTCTTCCCAAAGGACCGGGCCTTTGAGCTGCCTGACGAGGGCGTCCTTTATCTCCTGCACGGAGCCCATCACCCGGGCGTCGGCGTTGCCGACCACGGGGACGGAGGGTTCCCGCATCGGCACCTCCCGGAGATGCTCCGCGAGCCTCTCGGCCGCGGGCTCCATGAGGCGCGAGTGGGAGGGCACGCTTACGGCCAGTGCCAGGGCGCGCTTGGCCCCGGCTTCCTTCAGGCGCTCGACCGCCTCCTCCACGGCCGGGCGCTCTCCGGAGATGACTATCTGCCCCGGGCAGTTGTAGTTGGCCGGGGCCACGTAGCCCGAGGCCACGGAGCGGCAGACCTCTTGCACCCTGGCCCGCTCAAGCCCCAGGACCGCCGCCATCAGCCCCTTGCCCTCGGGGACCGCCTCCTGCATGAGCCTGCCCCGGAGCTCCGTGGCCCGGAGGGCGTGAGCCAGGGGCAGGGCCCCTGCCGCGACCAGGGCGGTGTACTCCCCCAGGCTGTGTCCGGCCATCATGTCGGCCCTGACGCCCCGGGAGGCCAAGGCGAGATAGGAGGCCATGGAGGCCGCAAGAAGGCAGGGCTGCGTCCGCTCGGTCCTGTTCAGCTCCTCCTCCGGCCCCTCGAAGCTCAGGCGGGCAACGTCGTAACCCAGGGCCTCGGAGGCCTTCTCGTAGAGCCGTTTTACCTCGTCTAACCCCTCGTGCAGGTCCCGGCCCATGCCCACTTTCTGGGAGCCCTGGCCGGGGAAGACGAAGGCCAGCTTCACTGCGCCCGGGCCTCCTTTATCTTCTTGATGAGGGCGGGGACCACCTCGAAGACGTCGCCCACGATGCCGTATGTCGCCACGGTGAAAATGGGGGCCTCGGGATTTTTGTTGACGGCGATGATGATGTCGGAGGACTGCATCCCCACCAGGTGCTGCACGGCGCCGGAGATGCCGCAGGCGATGTATATCCTGGGACAGACGGTCTTTCCGGTCTGTCCCACCTGGTGGCGGTAGGGTATCCACCCCTCGTCCACGGCGGCCCGCGAAGCGCCCACCGAGCCGCCCAGAAGGTCGGCCAGCTCCTTGAGCATCGCAAAACCCTTCTGGCCCACCCCGCGCCCTCCGGAGACGATGACCTCGGCCTCCTGGAGGTTGACGGCGCTCTCGGCCACCTCCTTGACCACCTCAAGCACCGAGGTGCGGGCCGGGGGGAGCACAAGCTCTTCCTTCACTATCTCGCCGCTTCTGGAGTCGTCCCTCGGCAGGGGCTTCATGACCCGGGGCCGCACGGTGGCTATCTGGGGCCTTCTGCCGGGGCAGGCGATGGTGGCCATGATGTTTCCGCCAAAGGCCGGCCGCGTCTGAAGGAGGTTCCTTCTGCCATCCTCCAGGTCCACGTCAAGCCCGGTGCAGTCGGCCGTAAGGCCGGCCCAGAGGCGCGCGGCCACCCGGGGCAGAAAGGAGCGGCCGATGGGGGTGGCCCCCGCCAGGACCACTTCGGGCTTGTGCTTTTCGATGAGCGAGGCAAGTGCCCCCGCGTAGGACTCGTCGTTGAAATGCTCCAGGGAGGGGTCCGCACAGTGGTGGACCCGGTCGGCCCCGTGGGAGATGAGCCCCCGGGCCTGGGCCTCCGATGCCCCGAGAAGGACCGCCGAGAGCTCCACCCGGAGGGCGTCGGCCAGGGAGCGGCCCGCCCCCAGAAGCTCGTAAGCCACCGGGGCCACCTTGCCCTCCCGCTGCTCGGCGAAGACCCACACCCCCCGATACTCCGCAAGCTGTGCTTCGTCCTTCGGGGCCTCGTCCTCGGTCTCGAATATCGCCCCTTCGGGGCAGGTCTCCAGGCAGGCCCGGCAGCTCTGGCAGTACTCGTTGATGAGGGCCCTGCCCTCGGTCATCTCTATGGCGTCGAAGGGGCAGGAGGCCAGGCAGCTCTCGCACCCCGTGCATTTTTCCTTGTTGACGATTACAGGCATTTCAGCTCCAGGAGCTTCTCCACCACCTTTTGGGCCTGCTCCTCCGGGGAGCCCTCGAGCATCTCCCTGTCGGCTCGGGCCTCGGGGGCGAATATCCTCCTCACCTGGGTGGGTGAACCGCCGAGCCCCAGCCGGGCCTCCTCGGCGCCGACGTCCGCCGCGCTCCAGTGCGCAATCTCGGCCTTCTTGGCCGCCATTTTCCCCTTGAGCGACGGAAGACGGGGCTCGTTCAGCTCCTTCACCACGGTCAGGAGCGCCGGCAGCCGGGCCTCCACGACGTCGTGCCCCTCGTCCATGAGCCTCTGCACCCGTATGGCGGAGTCCGTCACTTCTTCTATCCTGCGGACATACGACACGTGCGGGATATCCAGCATCTCGGCCATCTCCGGGCCCACCTGGGCGGTGTCGCCGTCAATGGCCTGCTTGCCGCAGACGATGAGGTCCGCCCCGAGCTTCTTCACCGCCCTGGAGAGGGCGTAGGAGGTGGCCCAGGTGTCGGAGCCCGCGAAGGCCTTGTCGGTGAGAAGGACCGCCTTGTCCGCCCCCATGGCGATGGCATCCCGAAGGGCCTGCTCCGCCTGGGGAGGCCCCATGGTAAGGACCGTCACCGTGGCTCCGCGCTCCTCCTTGAGCCTTACGGCCGCCTCCAGGGCGTGCATGTCGTAGGGGTTTATGATGCTCGGCACCCCTTCCCTCATCAGGGTGCCCGTCTCGGGGTTTATCCGCACCTCCGCCGCGTCCGGAACCTGTTTGATGCAGACGACGATATTCATCGGCCTCGCTGTCTCCATGAATTAGCCCGGATGCACTCCCCGGGCTGTCCGCGCACCGTCCGGCCCTGCCAGGGGGCCCGCGCGTGAGGGATGTTCGGGCGGCACGCCCCTCCCCTCCCCTGAAGTGAAAATTATACGCCTTCCCCCCAAACGAAGTAAAGGGCACCAGTGCCCCTTTACAAACACCATTGCAACGTTTTTTAAGGTATCGGTGTCTCTGGCGCCAGCGGGCACTGGCGGCCCCCTTCACGGCATCTGAGTGAAAAGGGCGCTGGCGCCCCTGGTGCCCCTTATTTTCCCTTGGCGGCGGCTTCCTTGATGAGGGCCTGGCCGATGACGTTGCGCTGTATCTGGTTGGTGCCTTCGTATATCTGCAGTATCTTGGCGTCCCGCATCATCTTCTCCACGGGGTACTCCCGCATGTAGCCAGACCCTCCCATGACCTGCACGGCGTCGGTGGTCACCCGCATGCCGACGTCGGTGGCGAAGAGCTTGGCCTGGGCCGACGCTTTGGAGACGTCCTTGGCCCCGCTGTCGATGTATTTGGCCGCCGCGTAGACCAGGGCCCGGGCCGCCTCCACCTGGGTGGCCATGTCGGCCAGCATGTGCTGGACGGCCTGAAAGCCTATGACGGGCTGGCCGAACTGCACCCTCTGGCGGGCGAACTGTATGGCCTCGTCCAGCGCGCCCTGGGCCACGCCCACCCCCTGGGCCCCCACGCCGGGGCGGGAGTGGTCCAGGGTCTTCATGGCCACGATGAAGCCCATGCCCTCCCGGCCCAGGATGTTGTCCCTGGGGATGCGGCAGTTCTCGAAGACGAGCTCCCGGGTGGCCGAGCACCTGATGCCCATCTTCTTCTCCTTCTTTCCGAAGGTGAACCCTGGGGTGTCCTTCTCCACGACGAACGCACTGGCGCCCCGGGCGCCCTTGGCCCGGTCGGTTATGGCGATGATAGTGTAGATTTCGGCCTCTCCGCCGTTGGTTATCCACTGCTTGGTGCCGTTGAGCACGTACTCGTCGCCCTCAAGCCTGGCGGTGGTCTGCACGCCCGCCGCGTCGCTGCCCGCCCCTGCCTCCGTCAGGCCGAAGGCCACCAGCCTCTTGCCGGAGGCCACGTCCGGGAGATATTTCTTCTTCTGCTCCTCCGAGCCGTAAAGCAGGATGGGGTAGGTCCCCAGGGCGTTGGCCGCGTAGGAGGTGGAGACCCCCAGGCAGGCCGCCGAGAGCTCTTCGACGGCCAGGCAGAGCTCGAAGCCCCCCTTGCCCAGGCCGCCGTACTCCTCGGGGATGAACAGCCCGAAGAGGTCCGACTGGGCCAGGGTCTTCATGATGTCCCAGGGGAACTCTTCCGTCTCGTCCAGCTCCTGTCTCACGGGGACCACCTTCTCCCGGGCTATCTGCCGGGCCAGGTCCCGTATCATCGTCTGTTCTTCGTCGAGGAAATAATCCATGGCCTCTTCCTCCGTGCCCTCTCAGTCCATTATCTCGACGGACGAGAAGAAATAGGGTATCTCAAAGTCGGCGCTTTCGGTGGAGTCCGACCCGTGGACGATGTTTCTTTCTATGTTGTCGGCGAAGTCCGCCCGGATGGTGCCGGGGGCCGCCTTCTTGGGGTCCGTGGCCCCCATGGCCTCGCGCACTTTGGCTATGGCGCCGTCTCCTTCCACGGCCATGACCACGATGGGTCCCTCGGAGAGGAAATCCGTAAGCTCCCCGTAGAAGGGCTTGTCCCTGTGGACGGCATAGAACCCTCCGGCCTGCTCCTTGCTCACCGTGAGCATCTTGAGGGCCTTGACCGAGAGGCCCCGCTTCTCGAAGCGCGCGATAACCTCGCCTATGAGGTTCTTCCGGACCCCGTCGGGCTTGACGATGCTCAGCGTTCTCTCCGCCATTGCTCCTCCTGTATTATTCCACGCATTAAACAGCCGGCATGATAACGCCGATGACCGGCTTCTTCAAGGCTTCGATGTCTATGCCGCAGCGAGTTTATCCACCAGCTCGCGCACCGCGCGCGCCGATGCGTGGAGGCCCGTCTTCTCCTCCCCGGCAAGCTCGAGCTCCACCACCCGTTCAAGCCCCCCTCCGGCCAGCACCGCCGGGACCCCCGCGAAGACGTCCGCAATGCCGTATTCTCCCCTGAGGAGGACGGAGCAGGGCATCATGCGCCTCTCGTCCAGGAGCACGGCTTCCGCCATCTCGTATGCCCCGGCCGCAGGGGCATAGTAGGCGCTGCCGGTCTTCAGATGGGCCACGACCTCCGCTCCGCCGTTCCGGGTCCGCTCGATGAGGGCATCCACCCGGGCCGGGGGGAGAAGCTCCGTCACGGGCACGCCCTTCACCGTGGTGAACCGGGGCAGGGGGACCATCTGGTCGCCGTGCCCCCCCAGGACGAGGGCCTCCACGTCCCGCGCCGAGACGCCGAGCTCCCAGGCCACGAAAGTCCGCAGGCGCGCGGCGTCCAGCGCCCCGCCCATGCCCAGCACCCTTTCCCGGGGAAAGCCCGAGACGCTCCAGGCAAGCTGGGCCATGGCGTCCATGGGGTTTGTGACCACGATGAGGACGGCTCCGGGGGAGTGCCTGGCCGCCTCCGCCGTCACGGTGCGCACCACGTCGGCGTTGGCCCCGAGGAGGTCGTCCCGGGACATGCCGGGCTTCCGGGGGATGCCCGCCGTGACGATTACCAGGTGGGAGCCGGCCGTCTCGGCGTAATCGTCGGTGCCCGTCACGCGCGCCGAGGATCCCCAGAGGGCGCAGGCCTGGGACATGTCCAGGGCCTTCCCCCGGGCAATGCCCGGGGCCGCGTCGCACAGGACCACGTCGGCCAGTCCCCCGCGGGCGATGTTCTCCCCCAGGGATGCGCCCACGTTTCCTGCGCCTATGACGGTGACTTTTCTTTTCATCGGGATGACGCCCTCGAAAGAAGGAAGAACAATTATAAACCACGGGGTGACGAATGGCAACACGGCGCTCAGGCGTTCTCTGGAAAGTCCTTCCTGCTTGCTGGTAAACTGGGGTGGAGGGCGCATGCAAGCTATGGAAGGAGGACTCTCATGAGAAAGACGCGTGGGGCCGTGCTTCTTCTTGCCGGGCTTCTCCTGGCCGGATTTTTCCTGGTCGGTTTGGCGGGCTGCGGCAAGACCGTAAAGAGGGTGGAGACCAGTGACGTCATCGACCTCAGCGGGCGCTGGAACGACACCGACAGCCGCCTGGTCGCCGAGGAGATGGTCCAGGATGCCCTGAGCCGTCCGTGGCTGGAGGACTTCAGGGACGCCCGCGGCGCGAGGCCCGTGGTCATCGTGGGCACCGTCCGAAACAGGAGCACCGAGCACATCAATACCCAGACGTTCGTCAAGGACCTGGAGCGCTCTCTGCTGAACTCCGGCCGGGTGGACTTCGTCGCCAGCCGCATCGAGCGGGAGGAAATCCGCGAGGAGAGAAAGGACCAAGCCGTCTACTCCTCCGAGGAGACGGCGAAGGAGCACGGACGGGAGATAGGCGCCGACTTCATGCTCCAGGGCTCCATCAACACCATCGAGGACCGCGAGGGCGGCAAGATGGTGCGCTTCTACCAGGTGAACCTGGAGCTCGTCAACCTCGAGACCAACCGGAAGGCCTGGATCGGGGAGAAGCAGATAAAGAAGTTCATCTCGCGAAGCAGGCTGGGCCCGTAAAAAACATTCCGGACACGGGGTCACCGTCATGAGACGCAGGGGGTACGCGCTCTCCCTTGTGCTGGTCCTCCTTCTGGCCGGCTGCGGGAGCGGGGTCGATTACAAGAAGCTCGCCTCCAGGATGTCCGCCGGCGACTGTGCCGCGGCCACCCGGTGTGTGCAGAAAGCGGAGGAGTACGGCCGGAACCAGCAGCTCCTGCACCTGATGGACGCCGCCGCGGTCAACATGTACTGCGGCCGCTACGCCGAGAGCAACGACTTCCTCCATCTGGCCGACCAGTACGCGGAGGACCTCTGGACCAAGAGCCTGACCGCAGAGACCGCGGCCTTTCTTCTGAACGACTATACCATCCCTTACAGCGGCGAGGACTTCGAGCGCGCCCTCATCAACATGCTCTCCGCCGTCAACTACGCGGTCCTTTCCAACTACGAGGACGCCCTGGTGGAGTGCCGCCGCCTGAACAACAAGCTCGAGTTTTATAACAGCAAGTACGAGGACAAGAAGAACGCCTACAAGGAAGACGCCTTCGGCCGGTACCTCAGCGGCACCATCTACGAGGCGGAAGACCCCGGGAGCCTGGAGGGCCTCGACAACGCCTTCATCGATTACCACAAGGCCATGGATGCCTTCAAAGATTATCAGTCCCAGTACGGCACGCCCGTACCGCAGGTCTTTCTGGAGGACTACCTGCGGGTGGCCGAGGCCACGGGAAGGCTCGACGAGGCCCTCGAGTCCCCGGAGGCCCCGGTCACATGGGCCTCTCAGGAGAGCGTGAGGGAGATGGGGCGGCTCGTCCTCATCCACCTGAACGGGCGCGCCCCGGTAAAGGAGCAGGACAAGGTTCTCGTGCCCACCCCCCGGGGGCCCATCACCCTGGCCTTTCCCCGCTTTGTGGTGTGGCCGTCGGCGTGCAGGGGGAGCGCCCTGGTTGCCCGGTCCGCGGCGGGCCGGGAGTTCCGGGCGGAGACGGAGCTGGTGGAGGACATCAATGCCATCGCCCTGAGGAACCTGGAGGACCGCAGGGGCAGGGTCGTCTTGAAGACCCTGGCCCGGGCCGCGGCCAAGCAGGCAGCCATAGAGGGCATCTCCCGCCAGATGGGCAGCCGGGAGGCACAGGCCGCCGCGCGGCTGGGGCTCAACCTTTTGAACCTGGTGGTGGAGCGGGCCGACACCCGCTCCTGGAGGACCCTGCCCGGGGAGATTTTCTTCACCCGGATGTTCGTGCCGCCGGGGAGCTACGCCCTGCGGGCCGAGCTGTGCGAGGGGAGAAGCAGGGACCTGGGGACGGTGCGCGTGGGGCCGGGGGAGACAAGGTTTCTTCTCCTTGATACGATTTTCTGAAGAGGCCTCTCCCGTGAAAAGAAGAAAACGCGTTCTTATACTTGCCCTGGGCATCCTGATGGCCCTTCCGGGGTGCGCTCCCTCCGGCGGGGAGGTCCGCCAGAGGCCTTCCGCGATGAAGGCATACCCTCCGGAGCGGTACCTCGCCGCCCAGGCCGAGGGGGCCAGCCAAGAGGAGGCCAAGAGGCGCGCCCTGGCGGAGCTTTCCCGCGTCTTTGACTCCCGGGTGCGAAGCGAGACCATGGACAGGATGGGCTCGGTGGTCAGGGACGGGCTGGAGGAGTTCCGGCAGGAGGTGACCTCCTGGGTGCGGGTGACGTCGGACGTGCGGCTCAAGGGGGCCAGGATAGCCGCCTCATGGGAGGAAGACGGCCGGTACGGGGCGCTGGCCGTCCTCGAGAAGCAGAAGGCCAGGGAGGAGTTCCTCGACCGTATCCGGGCCCTGGACGGCCGGGTGCAGGGAAGCCTGGCCGCCCTGAGCGGCACGGAGAGCCGGCTCATGCGCTACAGGACCCTCAAGGAGGTCAGCCGCCTCTGGGTCGAAAGGACGGTAAACCGGAGCAGGCTCACCGTGCTGGGATACGGGACGCCTGGCGCGCCCTATGACATCGAGGGCGTATTCCGGCACCTGCGGAGCATCAAGGCCGGGATGCCCGTGTACGTGGAAACGACGGGCGAGGAGGCCGGGCATCTCAGGGAGAGCCTGGTCGCGGCCCTCGGAGAGGAAGGCTTTCCGGTCGCCACCGAGAGGGAAAGGGCCTCCGTCGTCCTGACGGGCCGTCTCGATGTGCAGGGGGTGGGCATCGAGCATCCGGAGTGGCAGTACGCCCGGGCGACGGCCGTCGTCTCGGTGCTGGATGCCGAGGCGGGCCTGGTGCTGGGGGAGGTGACGGAATCCGTCAGGGCCACCCACCTGACGGCGCGGGAGGCCCGGCAGAGGGCCGCCCGAAGGGCCGCCGCCCGGGTAACCGCGAAGCTCATGGATTTCCTCGAGCAATAGGGGTTGCGGGCCGTGTTGAGAGCCTCGTATTAGATTGATTCATTTGTGACAATCACGCGTTTTCTTGTGAAGGTTCTCTTTTCATCTCCCGATGAGGCACCCAGGCTGATATAACCCCTCCATTTCCTTCGGACATGGATATCGGGGTACACTTCTATGAAAACCGTATCGCCTCTGGATAGACGAACGGGGGGATTGAATATGCCATCCTTGCCGCCTTTTTTGTCGTCGATCCACGTCACTTGAGAGAAATATTTTTCTTGAGGGAGATGAGCTTCCTTGATTGAAATTATGTCTCCAGGTACGTCCGTGGCCTGCCCGAGTGGTTTCTTTT
>JARRLN010000003.1 GCA_037386965.1 Nitrospirota bacterium | reverse complement strand
GGCCACGCCATCGAGAACAGCCTGGACAACCTTCGGGAGTTCCATCGCCTGGGGGGGAAGAACAAGATAAAGGTGGACTCCCGCGTCCTGGCGGCCACGAACAGGAACATCGAGGAGGCTGTGCAGAAGGGCGATTTCAGGTCCGACCTCTATTACCGCCTCAATGTCATAACCATCCAGGTCCCTCCGCTCAGGGAGCGGAAGGAGGATATCCGCCCCCTTGTGGAGCATTTCCTCGGGCTCTATGCGAAGAAGAACAACAAGGACATCCGGGGGTTCGACGAGCCGGTGATGGATATACTGACCGCCTACGAATGGCCCGGAAACGTCCGGGAGCTCGAGAACACCGTGGAAAGGGCCGTCATCCTCTGCCCCTACGATTTCATCACCGAGGAGTGCATTCCCAGGCGCCTGCGCATCTGCCCCGAGGAGGAGCCCGCATCGGACGGGGAAGAATTCAACCTCATGGAGATAGAGAAAAGGGTCATCCTCAAGGCCCTGGAAACCGACAACTGGAACCAGTCCCGGGCGGCCGAGCTCCTGGGAGTCTCCCGGAAGACGTTGAGAACCAAGATGAAGAACCTGGGACTTCTCCCGGGCTGACAGACGCCCCCGGCCTCATCCCTCCCCCCTTCCCCCCCGGTCTTTTCCGCACTTCTGCAAACGGATTTGCCCGGATGCAAAAGAACGCGGACTTTTTCCCTTTTATTACCGGCGCTTAGAGCTGGTACGAAACGTGCCATTCTCCGGGCAGAGGAGAGCCGGAGATGCGCACAAGGGAAATGCCGCCGGGCGATATCGACTATGCCCTGATTGACCCTCCCCTGAGGGCCCTGGTGAGGGCGCTCAACCGGAGCGCCTGGGTGCGGACGCGGGGATGCTGTGCCGGGCGTGCCGCCCACCCGGGGGGAGACTTCTATCTCGCCCTGGAGGTGCGGGGCATGGAGGGAATCCGGGGCCTTCTCAGGTGGCTGGCCCTGTCCCGTTCGCTGGGCTGGGACATGTGCCTGGAAGCGGGCGCCCTCAGGGCCCTGGTCCTGCCCGATGTGGAGCTCTGCCCCGCCGCGGCATCCGACGGGGAGTGGGTCCGCCTGGAGCTCCGCGATATCCTCGGGGACCGGCCCCCCACGGAGACCGAGACCCGGGGCGCCATACGGGCCCTCGAGGCCGGATGGAACGCACTTCACGGGCAGACGGGTCAGCACCGGAATGCCCTGACTATTACCGATTTCCCCATAAAGGAGGTCTTGAGGACGCCATGAAGACACGTCTCGTTTTGTCCTTGCTCGTTGCCGCCTTATTCTTTTTTTCTGCGCCCTCTCTCTGGGCGAGGGCTCCCCTCGTGGCCGGCGCCGAGCCCTATGACGCCGAGCTTCTCTCCGAGTACCGCGACCTGGGCAGGACGGCGCCCCTGATGGCCGCTCTCAAGGACCGGGACCCCTTCGTCAGGGCCAGGGCTGCGCAGCTCCTGGGGGAAATGGGAGACCCCGAGACAGCCGAGGCCCTGATCCAAAGCCTCAAGGACCCCAACCCCTATGTGCGCGCCTATGCGGCCGGCTCCCTGGGGGAGATGGGTGAAAGAAGGGCCGTGGAGGCTCTGGCCTTTCTTCTTTCCGACGAGAGCCCTTTCGTGAGGGCGAAGGCCGAGCTTGCCCTGGGAGAAATCGGCGACCCCCGGGCGGCCCCCCATCTCATCCAGGCCCTGGGGGACCGGGAAGCCGTCGTCCGCTGTAACGCCGCCTGGGCCCTTGGAAAGATATGCGTGCATGAGGCCACGGCACCCCTGGTGCAGGCCCTCGGGGACGAAGACCCCTCGGTGCGCGCCTCGGCCGCCGCAGCCCTGGGCCAGGCCGGAGACCCCACGGCCATGGAGTCTCTGAAGGAAGCCCTCGACGATGAAGACCCCCTTGTGAGGACGAAAGCGGCCCAGGCCCTCTCGGAGCTGATGGAAAGCGACAGGTAAGAACACTCCTCTGGCCGGAGGCCGAACCCTCCTCAGGCCACCCGGTAGACGCCCCGGCCGTAGCGGAGGAAACCTTCCTCGGCGAGGGCCGCAAGGACGGGGGAAAGCCGCTCTGAGGAGAGCCCGAGGGCGCGGGCAAGCCGGGCACGGGTCCCGGGGCCTTCCGTCAGAAGCAGCCGAAGCACACGCCCCCGGAGCTCCCTCTCGGAGCCCTTGAAAGGGCTCTGCTTCGCGTAATGGGCGCTCCTCTGGTTGGTGCGGGGTGCCTTCTGTCCGAGCATGACGCCGTAGTCCATGAGAGCGTAATACCAGGAGCGGGGGTCGGCCCTGTCCAGGGTCTCTGCCACCAGGGGGAGGATGTCGCCGTCCCTGACACAGGCGGCATTGGGAAAAAAGAAATGGAGGAAGACGCGCCGGATGTTGGTCTCCACAAAGACCGCAGGCTCGCCGAAGGCAAAGGCCGAAACGGCAGAGGCCGTAGCCCTCCCCACGCCGGGCAGCGCCATGAGGGCCTCCACGCCCCGGGGAAGCCTGCCGCCGTGCTCGCGCGCCACCCTCCGGGCGGCCTCCCGAAGCCACAGGGCCCGCCGGTTATAGCCCAGCCCCTGCCAGAGGACCAGGACCTCCCGCACCTGGGCACGGGCCAGGGCCCGGAAGCTCCCGAAGGCGCGGAGGAAAGGACCGTACTTTGCCAGAACGCGCTCCGTGCCCGTCTGCTGAAGCATGACCTCGGAAAGGAAAATCCTGTAGGGCACGCGGGTCCGCCTCCAGGGGAAATCGCGGCCATGAACCCGGTAGTGTTCGTAAATGGCCGAGCGGAACGCCTCGACGTCCAGCGGGGCGGGGCGGAGCCGCTGCCCGGGGACGGCCCGGCATGAGGGCGTTCCGTGATGCGTGCCGGAGGCTTTCATTACCCCTATAATAAAGAAGGAGGTGGCGCCTGTGTCGAGCGTGCAGTTCCACATGGTGACGGGGGCTTTCGGCTTCTCGGGGAAATACGTGGCCCGGAGACTCCTGGAGGCCGGCCATGAAGTGCGCACCCTGACCAACTCCCCCCACAGAAGCAACCCCTTCGGGGGCAAAGTGAAGGCCTTCCCCTATAATTTTGACGACCCGGAGAAGCTCGCCGAATCCCTCCGGGGAGCGGCCGTCCTCTACAACAACTACTGGGTGAGGTTCAACCATCCCGGTTTCTCCTATGCCCGGGCGGTGGAGAACTCCCGCGTGCTCTTCGAGGCGGCGCGGCGGGCGGGGGTGAGGCGGGTGGTGCACATAAGCATCACCAACCCCTCGGAGGACTCCCCCTTCGAATACTTCAGAGGGAAGGCTCTCCTGGAGCGCCTCCTCGGGGAAAGCGGCATCCCCCACAGCATCCTCCGGCCTGCCGTCCTTTTCGGCAAGGAGGACATCCTCATAAACAACATCGCCTGGTTTCTCCGGCACTTTCCCGTCTTTGGGGTCTTCGGCACAGGCCAGTACAAGCTCGAGCCCATTTACGTCGACGACCTGGCGGCCCTGGCAGTGCACGAAGCCCAAAGGACCGAAAATCGCACGCTGGATGCCATCGGCCCGGAGTGCTACACATACAGGGAACTCGTTCAGGCCGTGGGCGAGGCCATCGGGAAGAAGAGGCCCATCGTCCCGGTGCCGCCCGCCCTGGGTTACGCGGTGGGCTCTCTGGTGGGCAGAATCCTCGGGGACGTCACCATTACCCACGACGAGGTGGAGGGGCTCATGGCCGGCCTCCTGCACACCGGCTCGCCCCCGCTGGGCGGAACACTGCTCAGCGAGTGGGTCCGGGAACACGCCGAGCTGGTGGGCTCCCGCTACCACAGCGAGCTTGCCCGGAGAACGGACCGGGAAAGTCCCTACGAAAAGCTCTGAATCACAGACCCCGCCGGGGCCGCTCTGGTATAATTATGCGCATTCCACCATCACGGAGGAAAAATGGAAGACATCACGATTGAGCGGAACGCATCATCCGAGCGGCTAGAGGAGCTGGGCGTCCCGGACTGGGCCATCTGGAGCCGGGAGGAGTCGTCCTTTCCCTGGACCTACGGCGACACCGAAACGTGCTTTTTCCTCGAAGGCGACGTGACGGTCACCCCGGAAGGGGGCAGCCCCGTGCGGCTGGCCAAAGGAGACCTGGTGACCTTCCCCCAGGGCATGTCCTGTACGTGGGAGATTCACCGGACCGTGCGGAAACATTACAAGTTCGGCGGATGAGCGATGGCCATGGACGGCGGACGGCTGGAGGTCCTCCTGGTGCAGGAGGTGCTCAGGCGGATAAAGACCTACGAGGACATCGACGTCGCCGTGCACGCCCTGGTGCGGGCCATCGTGGCCGTCCTGGGCCAGACCGTCATGTCCCTGCCCGAAGAAGAGCGGGAGGGCTTCTTCGACCAGGGGACCGAAGAGGTCACCAATGCCCTGAAGCACTACAAGTGGCAGATACTGAAGGAGAGCAAGAAGAAAGAGAAAGACGACAAGCTGGGCTGGTTCGCGCGAAGGATTTCGGAGAATGACATGGTGTGATTCTCAGACGTTGAAACGGAAATTGACGATATCGCCGTCCTTTACTTCGTAGGATTTCCCTTCGAGCCTCAGAAGCCCTTTCTCCCGTGCCTGGGCCATGCTTGCGCCGGCCGACATGAAATCGTCGTAGGAGACCACCTCCGCCCTGATGAAGCCCCTCTCTATGTCGGAGTGGATCTTGCCCGCGGCCCTGAGAGCGCTCGTCCCTCTCCCGACGGCCCAGGCCCGCACCTCGTCGGCACCCACGGTAAAGAAGGAAATGAGGCCCACCTTATCGTAGGAGACGCGGATGAGCCTGTCCAAGGCCGGCTCCTCGATTCCCAGATCGTCGAGGAAGTCCCGGGCCTCCTCCGGGGGAAGCTCCGCAATCTCCATCTCGACCTTCCCGCTCAGGACCTGCACGTCCACCTGGGAGGAACCCCCGAAGAAGCCCGAAACGCTCTCCCTCCACGAGGCGGCCTTTTCGGAGCCAAGGTCCGTCTCGCCGACGTTCAGGACGACCACCTCGGGCTTTATGGACATGAACTGCAGGTGGCGCATGGCCCGCAGCTCGGCCTCGCCGAAGGCGGCGTCCCTGAGAGGTCTTTCGGCCTCCAGGGTCTCCCGGGCCCTCAGGAGCACCTTCTTTTCCTCCTCGTTTATCTTTACCCCGCCCTTCTTCCGCGAGGCCTCCATGGTCTCGAGCCTCCGCTCCACCAGCTCCAGGTCGCCGAAGAGGAGCTCGGCCTCCACCGTCTCCACGTCGGCCAGGGGGGCTATCCGCCCCAGGGGGTGAAGGACCGCCTCGTCCTCGAAGGCCCGCACCACCTGCACCAGCGCGTCGGCGTCCTTGATGAACTCCAAGACGGTACGGTTCTGTTTCAGGTCCTTCGGGGTGAGGCCGATGTAATCCACGTAATGGACTGTGGAAAAGGTGGTTTTCCTGGGATTGAATATCCCGCTCAGCCGGTCAACCCTGGGGTCGGGCACCTTCACCACGCCCATGTTGGGCTGTCCCCCGGTGGAGGGATAAGGGGTCGTCTCCGCGCCGAGCCCGGTAAGGGCGTTAAAGACCGTGGTCTTGCCCGAGTTGGCCAGGCCGGTGATGCCTATTTTCATGCCGCCTCGCCCCTTTCGGCCCTGGCGGCGAGAAGCTCCCCGACGTACCTGCCCGTGTAGGAGCGGGTGGCCTCAACGATTTTCTCCGGAGGACCCGCGAAAAGCACCTCCCCGCCCTGCTCGCCTCCCTCGGGCCCCAGGTCCACCAGCCAGTCGGCGGCACGGATGACGTCCAGGTTGTGCTCGATGACCAGCACCGTATTGCCGGAGTCCACGAGCTTTCCGAGCACCGTAAGCAGGGCCCCCACGTCCTTCATGTGCAGCCCCACCGTGGGCTCATCCAGCACATACAGGACGCCCCGAACGCGCCCCACTCCCAGCTCGGCACATATCTTGAGCCTCTGGGCCTCTCCCCCCGAAAGGGTGGGCGCGGGCTGGCCCAGTATCAGGTAGCCCAGGCCGACCTCCCTCAAGAGGGCAAGGCGCCCTTGTATCTGCGACTGCCCGCCGAAGAAGAGCGCGGCCTCATCCACGGTCATCTTCAGGACCTCGTCGATGCTCTTGCCCTGGTAGGTCACGCCCAGGGCTTCCCGCCCGTAGCGGCGCCCCCCGCAGTCCTCGCACGTGATGTAGAGGTCCTCGAAGAAATACATCTCGAGCTTCTGGTATCCTTCGCCCTTGCACGTCTCGCACCGCCCGCCCGGGACGTTGAAGGAGAAGAAGCCCGGCCCGTACCCCCGGGCGCGGGCTTCCGGCTGCTCGGCAAAGAGCTTCCGGATGTGGTCGAATATCTTCATGTACGTGACGGGGTTGGACCGGGGGCTCCGGCCGATGGGGGACTGGTCCACCAGCTTCACGGACTTCAGGGCCTCAAACCCCTTGAGAGAGCGGTAAGGCAGGGGGCTGTCCGTCCCCAACCGGAGGTTCTTGACCAGGGCCTTGTAAAGGGTGTCCACGGCCAGCGTGCTCTTGCCCGAGCCGCTTACGCCGGAGATCACGGCGAGTGTCCCCAGGGGAACCTCGAGGTCCACATCCCTGAGGTTGTTTCCCGAGGCCCCCTCAAGGCGAAGCCATCCCGAGCCCGTCCTCGGGCGCTCTACGGGCGGCGCCGCCTCCTCGAGGCCGCGCACGTAGCGGGAGGTCACGGTGTCGGCCTGGAGAAAATCCCTCTTTTCTCCCGCGAAGACGACATTTCCCCCCAGATGCCCGCCCCCGGGGCCCAGCTCGACGACCCAGTCGGCGCCCTCGATGACCCCCTTGTCGTGCTCCACCACGATGACCGTATTGCCGATGTCGGCAAGCTCGGCCATAATCTCCGAGACCCGGTCGGTGTCGCGCTTGTGCAGGCCCACCGTGGGCTCGTCCAGGACATAGAGGGTCCCGGTCAGGCGCGAGGAGAGCTGGTTGGACAGGTTGACCCGCTGGTACTCGCCCCCCGAGAGGGTCTTGCCCTCGCGCCACAGGGTGAGGTAGTCAAGCCCCACCCTATGGAGGAAACCGAGCTTCAGCTCTATCTGCCTGAGCAGCTCCGCGGCCACCATCTTCTGGAAGGGAGAAAGAGGCATCTCTCCGAAGAATCCCATCAGCCCCGAGACGGGGAGACCGCAAAGCTCGGCTATGTCCAGGTCGCCGATGCGATAGGCCAGGGCCTCGGGCCGGAGCCTCTTGCCCCGGCAGGCGGGACAGAGCACGCCCTTGCGGTAGCGGGAGAGGAAAACCCGGACGTGCAGCTTGTAGCGCTTGCCCTCAAGCTCCTCGAAGAACTCATCGATGCCCTCGAACGCGCCGGTCCCCTTGAAGAGCTTCGTCCGGTCGGCTCGCGAGAGCTTCCTGTAGGGCTTGTTGACGTCGATGCCCGCCCCGGGCGCGCCCTTCAGAAGCTGGGACTTCCACCACCGGGCGGCGGGCTTCTCCCAGGGCTCGACGGCCCCTTCGGCCAGGGAAAGGTACGGATCCGGCACGATGAGGGATTCGTCGTAGCGCAGGATGTTGCCGAACCCCTTGCATTGCGGGCAGGCCCCCACGGGATGGTTGAAAGAGAAAAGCAGGGGAGAGGGCTCCTCAAGCGCATAACCGCACCCGTCGCAGACGTTGCCCGCGACGAAGGACCTCTCGGGGCCGTCCACCACCCTGACCTTCATCCGGCCGTCTCCCTCCCTGAAGGCGGTCTCCACGCTGTCGGCCAGCCGTTTTTCGTCCCTGAGGACAAGCCTGTCCAGGACGACCTCAAAGGGCGGCCCGGCCTCCGGCGCATCCTCGAAGTCCAGGACACGCCCCTCACGCCAGAGGCGGAGGAACCCCCGCTTTCCGAGGTCTTCCCTTTTCTCCGGGCTTTCGAAAGTGACGACCGCCTTGCGGTTCCGGTAGTTTTCCATCAGCTCCCGGGTGACGTCGGAGGGATGCCACCTGTGGATTTCCTCCCCGCACCGGGGGCAATACGCGGTGCCCACCTTGGCGTACAGGAGCCGGAAGTAATCGTACATCTCCGTCAGCGTGCCCACGGTGGAGCGGGAGCCCCGCACGGGGTTCCTCTGCTCCAGGGCGATGGCGGGCCGGATGTTCTCTATGGCCTCCACCTGCGGGCGGTCCAGCTTCTCCAGGAACAGGCGGGCGTACGTCGAGAGGCTCTCGATGAACCGCCACTGCCCCTCCGCGAAAATGGTGTCGAAGGCCAGAGAGGACTTCCCCGAGCCCGAAACCCCGGTGACGGCGATGACCCGGTTATGCGGGAGGGCGAGGGAAAGGTCCTTGAGGTTGTTCTGCCTCGCGCCCTTCAAGATGAGCTCGTCCGTGGACATCCCCTTATTTTATAGGCCTTCCAGAGGGGTTTGCAACGTGGGTGGCCCCGGCCTTGCGGGCCGGACGAGGCCTTTCAGTGCGTAATCTCGGTGCCCAGGCCCCTGTCGGTGAATATTTCCAGGAGAAGGCAGTGCGGGACGCGGCCGTCAATAATGTGGACTTTGCCCACGCCGTCCTTCAGGGCGCTCAGTGCGGCCTGCACCTTGGGGATCATGCCGCCGGAGATGGTGCCCGCGGTTACGAACTTCGCGGCCTTCGCCCGTGAAAGGGAGACAAGGGTCTTTCCCCCGGCATCCCGGATGCCCGGGACGTCGGTGAGGTAGATAAGCTTCTCGGCCTTGACCGCCGCCGACACGGCGGCGGTCAAGTCGTCGCCGTTTATGTTCAGGGTCTCCCCGTCAGCGCCCACGCCCACCGGCGATATGACCGGGATAAAGCCCGCCCTGTCCAGGCTGACCAGGACATCCGGGTCCACCTCGGTCACCTCGCCCACCAGGCCCAGGTCCAGGTACTCCTCCGGGGCAGGCCCCTTGAGGCGCTTCTTCCGGGCCTTGATGAGCCCGGCGTCCTTTCCGCTCAAGCCCACCGCCCGCCCCCCCTGGCTGTTGATGAGGGAGACTATCTGCTTGTTCACCAAGCCCCCCAGGACCATCTCCACTATCTCCATGGTCTCTTCGTCCGTGACCCGGTGGCCGTGGACGAAGCTGGGCTTCTTGCCCATCTTCTCCATGGTGGCGCTTATCGTGGGCCCGCCGCCGTGGACCACGACCGGACGGATGCCGATGAAGTTCAGGAGGGCGACGTCCTGCGCAAAGGCCTGCTTCAGGTGTTCCTCCACCTGCGCCGACCCGCCGTATTTTATGACGAAGGTCTTCCCGTAAAAAGAGCGGATATAGGGCAGGGCCTCGATGAGGACCCCTGCCTTTCTGATGAGCTCCTCCACGCTAGCCTTCCCGGTCCTCGGCCTCCGCGCAGGGGAGGCAGAGGACCTTGCCCTCGCGGAGGCGGGCACGGGGCTCCATGACCTTCTCGCCGCAGCGCTCGCACCGGAGACTGGCGTAGATGCGGGCCTGGTGCGGCGGCTCCATCCGCCCCCGCTGCACCTCAAAAAGCTCCCCCTCCGGGGCCTCCATAATTGCCTCGATTTTCCGGGATTTTCTGTCCTGCACGGCCTCGCGGACAGCCGCGGAGCGGTCCCCTTTCATATAGCGGCCCCACGCCTCCTTCTCCTCGCTGGTCTCGGGCGGGGGCTCCCATTTGACCGCGACCCGCAGGAACTCGCCCGAAGGGCGCTTGATGAACGTGTAGACCTGCTTGCCGTAGTCCCGGTACAAGAGATTGCCCTTGCCGAAGGTGCATCCCGTCAGGACCTGCACGGCATCCACGGCGCACGAGTCGTTCTCGACCTCGGCCACCAGTTCCTCGTCCTCGGCCCGTTCGCCCATCTCGCGCAGGGCGAGCTCGCTGACCCTGTAGCCCAGGGCCAGGCCGGGACAGACGTGGCCGTGAAAAGCGGCGACATCCTCAAGTGACTGCATCGCTTCCTCCGTATCTCTGGTTCATGCCTCCCATTGTAAATGAAGAAGTCCGGATTTTGCATGGCGTCAACGCCGTAAAGGGTAAAAAAATGCCCGGAATGTGATGTGACTCATTTCACGTTTTTTCAACGAAAACGTATAATTATTGACAGTTTATCTGATTATGTGTGATAATCTGCCGTATGGTCGATAAGGCCTCCATAAGCAAGAACGCCCAGAAGTACCTTGCCAAGGGGCAGATAGACAAGGCTATCGCCGAGTGGCGGAAACTTGCCGACGTCTCGCCCGACGGCAACGTCCTGAACTTCATCGGCGACCTCTACATCAAGAAGGGCGAGAAGGCCCCCGCCCTGGCCGAGTTCCGCAAGGCCGCAAAAATTTATATGAACGAAGGGTTTACCCTGAAGGCCCTGGCCATTTACAAGAAGATCCTGAACGTCAACCCCCGTGCCGCGGACGCCCTTATCGCCCTGGGGCAGTTGACGGAAGAGAAGAACATCTTCACCGACGCCGTCAAGTACTACCTTGCCGCGGCGGACGTCCTGTCCAAGGAGAACAAGCGGGACGAGCTCCTGAAAGTCTATGAGCGCGTCCTGAACCTCGCGCCGACGAACGTCCAGCTGAAAACCAAGGTGGCGGAGCTTTTCTCCAAGGAGGGGTTCGTCTCCGAGGCGGCCCGGGAGTACCTCAACATCGGGCAGATTCACCTGGACAAGGGGGACGCCGAAAAGGGCGGCAAGTTCATCCATAAAGCCATGGAGATACAGCCCAACAACGTCGATGCCATCGTGGCCATGAGCCGCCTGGCCGAGAGTTCGGGAGACATGGCGAAGGCCGAAGAGCACCTGAGCTCCGCCCTTCAGAAGGCCGGCGAGAGTACCGGACTGCTCAAGAGAAAGGCCGAACTCCGCATGGCTTCGGGCGACCGCCAGGGGGCCATAGACGTCATACGCACGCTCGTGGAGAAAAACCCCTCCGACGTCGGGGCGCGGAAGCACCTGGGCGACCTGTACCGGCAGGCAGGCTCGAGGGAAGAGGCCTGGGGGCAGTTCCGCACCATCATCGAGACGCTTATAAAAGAGCAGGAAGTGGCGGAGGCCCAGGAGCTTCTCGAGGAATTCAAGGACCTCGAGCCCGTGGAGAACCGGCGCCGTCTGGTCGACCTGTACAAGAAGGCCGGGGATGAGCGGGCCGCGGGCGAGCTCCTGGGGCTGGCTTCCCTCCATGAGAAAGAGGGCCGGACGGAACAGGCGATTGCGTGCCTGAAAGAGGCCGAGGGCCTGAGGCCCGATGACGCGGAGATAAAGAAAATGATGGCGGCCCTTCAAAGCGGAGCCGAAGAGAAGCCGAAAGAAACCCCGCAGAAGCCCGAGGAAACCCCGGCAGCGGCCCAGCCAGAGGACGAAGCCGGAGACGGGGGGGCTTCCCTTGATATCGCAAGCGCTCAGGCCGACCTGGAGGCCCTTTCGGGCCTGGGCGCAGAGGACGTCCAGCCCGAGGAGAAACCCGGGCCGCCCCCCTCCGCCCACCAGCCGGCCAAGAGCCTGGAGGAGGCCTTCATGGAGACCGACATCTTCTTCAAGTACGGACTCCTGAACGAGGCAAGGAACCTCTTGGAAGGCTGGAAGGCCAAGGCGCCGGAGAGCGTGGAGCTTCACGAGAAGCTCAAGCACCTCTACGAGAAGATGAACGACTCCGAACAGCTCGTGGGCGAGTGCATCATCCTGAGCACCCTGTTGGCCCGCCAGGGGAAGGAGGCCGAAAGCAGGGTCTATCTTGAGGAGGCGCGGAGGGCCGGGCCGTCGGACCCCAGGCTGAACGGGGGGCCCCAGGAGGCCGAAGGGCCCGAAATGCTCACCGCGGATGCCACCGGGGACATAGGCGAAGAATTCGCCCCGCAGAAGGAGGCGGATTCCCCGGAGGCTTACGCCGAGAAGATATCGGAAGGCGACTTCTATCTCGGACAGGGTTTCTACGCCGAAGCGGCGGGCGTCTACCGGTCCCTGCTCGAGAAAATCCCCGACAACGAAGACCTCCGGAAGAAGCTGGGGGAGGCCGAAAGGAAAATGCAGGAGGAGCACTCCTCTCCGGCCCCCGCCGGCGAGGAGTACGACATGGAGGCCGAGGCCTCCGGCGAGCAGCCGGATGCGCAGGCTCAGGAACCGGCCCTCGACGACAACGTCATGGAAATCTTCGACGAGTTCAAGAAGGGCCTGGAACAGGAAATCGAGGCCGAAGACGCCGAGACCCACTACAACCTGGGCATAGCCTATAAGGAAATGGGCCTGGTGGACGACGCCATCAAGGAATTCCAGGCCTCCCAGCACGACCCGGACTACCTCTCCCAGTCCGCCACCATGCTCGGGGCCTGCTATATGCAAAAGGGACTCTATGCCCTGGCCATCGAGTCCTTCGGCACGGCGCTCATGAAAGTGGACCAAGCGGACGAGGCCTCCTGGAGCCTGAAGTACGACCTCGCCCTGGCCCACGAGCAAAACGGCGACGCGGCCCAGGCCCTGGACCTCTTCACGGAGGTCTACGGCTGGAACGCGGATTTCCGCGACGTGGCCGAGAAGGTCAATGCGCTGAAGACGGCGGCCGAGAAGGCACAGCCCAAGGGCAAGAAGAACCGCGTGTCATATATTTGATTTCCTGCCTGATGTATAATAGGCGCCATGGATTTTCTGGAATTCTACGGCCTGAAAGAACATCCCTTCTCCAACGTCGTCGACAGCCGCTTCTACTTCAACAGCGACCAGCACTCCTCGGCCCTCGTCAAGCTCAAGCACGCCGTGGACGCCAAGCGCGGCCTCTCGGTGGTCATCGGCGACATCGGCTCGGGAAAGACCACGCTGGCCAGGAAGCTCCTTGAAGAGCTCGACGAGGAGAGATACGAAGCCGCCCTCCTTGTAATCATCCACTCCTCGGTCAGCTCCGAGTGGCTCTTGAAGAAGCTGGGGCTGCAACTGGGGCTCGAGGAAGTGGCCGACGGCAAGGTGGAGCTCCTGGGCCAGTTGCACCGGCGGCTCGTGGACATCGACGAAGAGGGCAAGACGGCCGTCGTCCTGATGGACGAGGTGCAGATGCTCAACTCCCGGGAGCTCATGGAGGAGTTCCGGGGCATCCTGAACATGGAGAGGGCCGAGGGAAAGATGATGAACCTCATCTTCTTCGGCCTGAGCGAGCTGGAGGACGTCCTCAGCCTGGACGAGCCCCTGAAGCAGAGGGTGGCGATGAGGATACGGCTTCAGGCCTTCACGGAGAAGGACGCCCACGACTACATTCTCCACCGCCTCCGGGTCGCGGGGGCCGCGCGACAGATATTCACCGAGGAGGCCATCAGGGCCGTCCGGGGGTTCGCAGGCGGCCTTCCGCGCCTGATAAACACCATATGCGACAACGCTCTCCTTGAGGGTTTCCTGGTGAAGGCAGAGGTCATCGACGAGCAGCTCGTCCGCTCCGTGGCCGTGGACCTGGCACTGGAGACAGACCTGCGGTAGCCCGGGAGTTACATCCCCGCGGCCTCCAGGGCCTCCTCAAGCCGGGAGACGCCCATGACCTCGAGGCCGAACGTCTCCCGCTGCCTCCCGGCGTTGCCCCCGGGAATGACGGCCCGGCGGAAACCCACCTTGGCCGCCTCCCGGAGCCTCGTCTCGGCCTGGGCCACCGCACGCACCTCCCCGGAGAGGCCTATCTCTCCAAAGGCGATGATGTCGTGACCCGCGGGAATCTCCCTCAGGGAAGAGGCCACCGCGAGCACCAGGGGGAGGTCAACGGCCGGCTCCACGAGCTTGAGCCCTCCCACCACGTTGGTGAAGATGTCCATTCCCCCGAGCTGAAGCCCCCCGAGCTTCTCCAGGACCGCCACCAGGAGGTTCACCCTGGCCACGTCGAACCCGATGGAGGTCCTGCGGGGCATGCCGAAGGAGGTGGGCGTTACCAGGGCCTGCATCTCCACCAGGAGCGGGCGGGTCCCCTCCATGCTGGCCAGCACCACGGAGCCCGTCACCCCCGCGGGGCGCTCGGAGAGGAAGAGCTCCGAAGGGTTGGCTATCTCCCTGAGGCCCGCGTCGGACATCTCGAAGACGCCTATCTCGTTGGTGGAGCCGAAGCGGTTCTTCACCGCGCGAAGAATCCTGTAGGGATGCCCGCGGTCCCCCTCGAAATAAAGCACCGTATCAACGATGTGCTCTAGGACGCGGGGGCCCGCTATGGCCCCCTCCTTGGTCACGTGGCCGATGAGAAAGACGGGCATGCCGGTGCGCTTGGCCAGAAACATGAGCCGCGTGGCGCACTCGCGCACCTGCCCCACCGTGCCGGGGGCCGAGTCCATCTCCTCCGAGTACAGCGTCTGGATGGAGTCCACCACCAGGAGGTCGGGAGACAGGGAGGCCGCGGCATCCAGGGTGTTCTGAAGCGAGGTCTCCGCGAGGAGCACCACGTCCCCGGAGGCCACCTGCATCCTGTCCGCGCGGAGCTTTATCTGCGCGGGCGACTCCTCCCCCGATACGTAAAGGACCTTTCCCCCGACCTCGGCGGCCACCTGAAGGAGAAGGGTGGATTTCCCGATGCCCGGGTCCCCCCCGATGAGGACCACGGAGCCGGCCACCACGCCGCCGCCCAGGACGCGGTCGAACTCCCCGATGCCGGAGGAGGCCCGGGTCTCGCTCCCGGCCGGCACGTCATTCAGCGGGATGGGCACGGCGGCGCCCGCGAGCCCCTCGGAGCGGTGCTCCCGCCCCCCGCCCACTCTCTCCTCGACGAGGGTGTTCCACTGGTCACAATCCGGACACCGCCCCATCCACCGGGCACTCACATACCCGCACGCCTGGCACTGATACCGGGTCTTCGCCTTCGCCATTGCTACAGCCTCAGGAGGGCCCTTCCCCTCCCCGGCCTCCAGGCCCCCCGGATGGCGGCGCTCACGGCGTCCTTGGCCTTTCTGACCGCCTCCAGGGGCGGGGCCCCCAGGGCCAGGTGCGCCGCCACGGCCGCGGAGAAGGCACACCCCGTCCCATGGTACCGGCCCTCGTAGCGCCTGTCCTCGACGGCAACCATGTCGGTCCCGTCAAAGTAGAGGTCCAGCGTCCGGTCCTCCCCCGCCCCGCCGAAATGCCCCCCGGTGATGACCACGGCCCGGGGACCGAGGGCCTTCAACGAGCGGGCGGCCTCCCGCATCTCCTCCAGGGTCTCGATGGCCACGCCGGTGAGGACCTGGGCCTCGTAGACGTTCGGCGTAACGACACGGGCCACGGGCAGGAGGGTCTCCCGCATGACCTCCAGGGCCGCTTCCTCCAGCAGGGGGGTGCCCGAGGAGCTTACCGAGACGGGGTCCACGACGAGGTTATCGAGGCGATGACGCTCCACGGCGTTTCGCACCTCCTGCACGGCGCCCGCCGTATGGAGCATGCCCGTCTTCAGGGCATCCGGCCTAAGGTCCGCAAGAAGGACGTCCAGTTCCGCACGCAGGAACTCCCCTCTGACCGGCATGATGGACCGCACCTCTTCGGTGTTCTGCGCGGTGAGGGCGGCGGGCACCGAAAGGCCGTGCACACCGAGGGACCAGAAGACCTTGAGGTCGGCCTGAAGCCCCGCACCGCCCGAAGGGTCCGAGCCGGCGATGGTGAGAGCCATCCGCATTCCTGGATTATACAGCCCCGAAAAAGCCCTTTACAAACGGCGGCCCTCCCGAGCGAAGCGCCTGCCATAATCCGGGGCGTCTGCTATAATCCCCCATGTCCGGAAAATCTCCCCTGGGGCTCCTGGCTTCGGTGCCTTTCGAGGCCGGGCACATAAGGAAACACCTGAGGAACGTGCGGCTGGAGAAGCACGTGGCCAGGGGAACTCTGAAGGAAAGGCCGGTGGCTCTCCTGGTTTCGGGCATGGGGGCGGCAAACGCCGCCTGGGGGGCCACCGTGCTCATCGAGCGCGCGGAGCCCTGCGCCCTCGTTGTTCTGGGAATCGGGGGCGCATACCCCGGGAGCGGCCTCGCCGTGGGAGAGGTGGCCGCCTGCGAGCGGGAGGTCTACGCCGACCTCGGGGTGCTCACCCCCGGGGGGCTCGCCGGCCTTGAGGCCACGGGCATTCCCCTTCTCCGGCGGGGGCGGAAGACGTATTTCCAGGAGTTCCCCCTGGACCGGGGGCTCCTCCGGAAGGCCCTCCGGCATTTGCACATCCGAAGCGGCACCTTCCTCACGGTGGCCCAGGTGACGGGAACCCTGCGGCGGGCCAGGGAGCTTCGCAGGCGTTTCGGCGCCCTGTGCGAGAACATGGAAGGCGCGGCGGCGGCCCAGGTGTGTGCGCGATACGGCGTGCCTCTTCTCGAAGTGCGCGGGATAAGCAACATGGTTTCGGACCGGGAGCCGGCCTCGTGGCGGAAGCGCGAGGCGGCCCGAAACTGCCAGCACGCGGTAATGGAGCTTACCGGCGTCCTCTGAGCTCCTCGACGAAGGCCTTTATCCGCCGGGCCACGCCCTCCTCGGGGTTGACGAAGCTCGCCCCGAAGCCGATGCCCGGCTGCGCGTGCTCCACCTTGGCGGTGACGGTTATTTCCTCCCCGTCGAGGGCGAAACTCAGCTCGATGACGGACTGCGGCACGACGTTGGCCCGCGTGTAGACATACATGCCGTTTTCGTTCAGGTCGAGGGCGGTGCCGCGTTGGGAACGATTGATGAGGACGTCCTGCTCGATGGAGACCCGCCTTTTACGCTTTTCCCGCATCGGCGCTAGTGTATAAGATTGCGCCGGAAAATGACAAGTATTCCGGTCACAAAAAGAGATGCGGCGTAAAAAGGAAGAGACTACGAGCGGGCCCCGATGCGCCCGCCCCGGCCGGAGGGCTCCAGGCGGGACATGAAATCCACCACGTTCTGCCTGAGGTCCCCCGAAAGCAGGCCGGAGGCCACGGCCACGCCCTGCGCCCCCGAAGCCAGCACGCGGCTCACCGAGCGGGCGTCTATCCCTCCGATGGCCACGACCGGGATGTCCACCTCCCTGGTCACAGCCCGGATGACCCCGATGCCCCTGGCGGGGCCGGCGTCCTTTGTCCGCGTGTCGAAGACGGGCCCGAACCCGATATAGTCCGCCCCCTCCTGCTGGGCCCTCCGGGCTTCTTCCAGGGTGTGGGCTGAGACGCCGAGGATCATCTCCTCGCTGATGACCTTCCGGGCTTCCCTGGCGGGAAGGTCCGCCTGTCCCACGTGCACGCCGTCGGCCCCGACGGCGCGGGCGATGTCGGGATAATCGTTCATGATGAAGAAGGCCCCGAAATCGCCGGTGAGATTTCTCAGGGCGAGGGCGTTTCGGTACAGGGAGAGGCGGTCCTTCTTCTTCTCCCTGTACTGGACCCACCGGATGCCCGACATGAGGGCCATGCGCACCATCTCGACACAGGTAAGGGGACAGGCGTCGCGGTCCGTAATGAAACAGATGCCGCCCATGTAAAGGGGCCGGACCTTATGGCGTCGTGAGGCCATGGACATCAATGCCGGTGTGCGGGTTCAGTGCTCATGCGTTCCACAAACCTCGTATTAAAGTTACCACTTATGAAGTGTTCGTTGTCAAGTACCAGGCGGTGAAAGGGGATGGTAGTCTTGATGCCTTCCACCTGGAATTCCCCAAGGGCGCGCTTCATGCGCGCGATGGCCTCCGTGCGGTCGCGGCCATGGACGATGAGCTTGGCGATGAGGGAATCGTAGTGCGGAGGGACGGACCATCCCGCATAGGCCGCCGTATCCACGCGAACGCCCGGGCCTCCGGGGAGGTAGAGGAAGGTGATCTTCCCGGGAGAGGGGACGAACCTCTCCGGGTCCTCGGCGTTGATGCGGCACTCTATGGCATGGCCGGAGAGCCTGACCTGCGACTGCTTCACGCTCAGGGGCTCCCCGGCGGCCAGACGTATCTGTTCCTTGACGAGGTCCACGCCCGTGACGGCCTCCGTCACGGGATGCTCCACCTGAACGCGGGTGTTTATCTCCATGAAGTATGTCTCACCCTCCGGCCCCACGGCGAACTCCACGGTGCCCACGTTCCGGTAGTTGAAGGCCTTGGCTGCCTTGACCGCGAGGTCGCCCATCTTCCTCCTCATGCGCGGAGAGACGAAAGGCGACGGGGCCTCCTCCACCAGCTTCTGGTGCCTGCGCTGGATGGAGCAGTCCCGCTCGCCCAGGTGTATCACGTCCCCTTCGCCGTCGGCCGCAATCTGCACCTCGATGTGGCGGAGCTCGGTGATGTATTTCTCCATGTAAAGGTCCTTGGTCCCGAAGGCGCTCACCGCCTCGCGCTGGGCGAGGTGGAAGGCATTGGAAAGGTCCTCCGGGCCCGGGACAATCTTCATCCCCCGTCCTCCGCCTCCATGGGCGGCCTTGAGGATGACCGGAAAGCCAATCTTCTTGGCCAGCTTGAGGGCCGCCTCTTCGCCGGCCAGGACCCCTTCGCTGCCCGGGACCACGGGGACCCCGTTTTTCTTCAGGACCTCCCGGGCCTTGGACTTGTCCCCGCCCATGCGGATGTTGCGCGAGGTGGGCCCGATGAAGACAATGCCCGCCGAGGCGCACGTCTCGGCAAAGTGGGCGTTTTCCGAGAGAAAGCCGTAGCCCGGATGGATGGCGGAGGCGTCCGTCAGCTCGGCCGTGGTCAGGAGGGCGGGAATGTTCAGGTAGCTCTGCAGGGGGTCCGGCGGCCCGATGCAGACGGCCTCGTCGGCGAGCCGCACGTGCATGGATTCCTTGTCGCCGCTGGAATAGACGGCCACGGTGGGTATGCCCAGTTCCCGGCATGCCCGGATGACTCGAACCGCAATCTCGCCGCGGTTGGCTATCAGTATCTTCTTGAACATGCCCGGGGGTTAGGCCGGCTCGATGAGAAAGAGAGGCTCGCCGTACTCCACGGCCTGGGCGTTCTCCACCAGCCGGCTGACGATGACGCCGTCCACTTCGCTCTCGATCTCGTTCATGAGTTTCATGGCCTCGATGATGCAAACGACCTGCCCCTTGCGCACCTTGTCGCCCACCTCGACGAACGGCGAGGCCTCGGGGGAAGGCGCCCTGTAGAACGTGCCCACCAGCGGCGCGCTCACCGTCACCAGCCGCTCGGACTCCTCGGGAGGCCTTTCCTCTTTCCGGGCCGCTTCGGCCGCCTGAGCGGGGACGCCCGCCTGCGGCATCTCTATGGAGGCAAACATCTTCTCCCGCCGGAGCCGGATCCTCATGCCCTCCCTCTCCAGCTGAAGGTCGGTGATGTCCGTGTCCTTCAGGAGGTCCATCAGGCGCTTTATCTCGTCCAGATCCATTATTTAACCCTTTCGATGTACTCCCCCGTGCGTGTGTCCACCCTGATGGCGTCTCCCACCTCTATGTGAAACGGCACCTTCACCGAAGCCCCCGTCTCCAGCGTGGCGGGCTTGGAGCCCCCGGAGGCCGTATCGCCCTTGAATCCGGGCTCGGTCTCGGTGACCACGAGCTCCACAAAGGTCGGCGGCTCGATGGAGATGGGCCGGCCCTTGAAGTACAGGATGGCGACGGTGGTGTTTTCCTTCGTGAACTTCCGGGCCTCCCCGAACTGCTCCTCCGTCAGGGGCACCTGCTCGTAGGTTTCCGTGTCCATGAAATAATGGAGCCCGTCCTCCGCGTACAGGTACTGCATCTGCCGCTCTTCGAGCTCCGGGGTCTCGAACTTCTCTCCCGAGCGGAAGGTGTCCTCCAGAACCGCCCCCGTGATGAGGTTCTTCATGCGGGTCTTCACCAAAGCGCCGCCCCGGCCCATCTTGGAATGCTGAAAGTCCACGACCTCGAAGGGCTCGCCCTTGTAGAGGATCTTTGCACCTTTTCTGAACTCGGCCGTCGAAATCAAACCACCACCTCCGCGCCGTGCCTCCTAAAGTATCCGCAGCTCCACCGGAAGCGAGGTGAGCACCTCGCGGCCGTCCCTCCCCACCAGGACCATGTCTTCTATTCTAACACCCCCCAGCCCGGGAACATAGACGCCCGGCTCCACGGTGAAGACCATCCCCTCCCGCACCCTCCTGCGGGAGCGCCCGGAGATACGTGGGAGCTCATGGACCTCGAGGCCCACGCCGTGGCCCAGCGCATGCCCGAAGAACTCCGCGTAACCCGCATTTTTTATAACATCCCTCGCCTCCTTGTCAATCCGCGAGGCCCTCTCTTCGGCCTTGACCGCCGCGATTCCCCGGCGGTTGGCGTCGAGGACCAGGCGGTAGAGCTCCTCTTTCGGGGCGGTGTCCTTCCCCCTCAGCAGCACGGTGCGCGTCATGTCGGAGCAATATCCGTCGGCCTCCCCGCCCCAATCGATGACCACGAGGTCGCCGGGAGCGAGTTTCCGGGAGCCGGGCGCCCAGTGGGGCTTGGCGGAGTTCGGCCCGGAGGCCACGATGGCGTCGAAGGGCACCCGCCGCGAGCCATGAAGCCTCAGATGGTCCTCAAGCCTCAGGGCCAGGGCCCTCTCCACCGCGCCGGGCCTTACGTGGGGCAGAAGCTCCTCGAAGGCCGCCTCCGCCCGGCGCACGGCCTCGCGGATGTGTCTCATCTCCTCTTCGTCCTTGCGCATGCGGAGCTTCTCCACCACGCCCTTGCATGCCCGGAGTGCAATTCCGCTCTTCTCGAGCGAACGGTAAAACTCGTAGCTTATCGAGGACTCCACCCCCAGGGAGCGAACCCCGCGCCGCCTGGCCAGCGCGCGCACCGCCTGCTCGGGGGCCCGCTTCTCGACAAGGACGGTGAAGGCCGGGTCCACCTGCTCCCGGGCCTGAAGAGCGTACCGGGAGTCCGTGACGAACAGCCTTTCCCCCGGCGTGACGAGGAGGAAGCCCGAGGAGCCCGTAAACCCGCTCAGATAGCGGACGTTGGGCATCCGTGTGACCAGGAAGGCGTCCACCTTCCCGGGGAGGCGCCGCATGGCTGAAAGGCGCCCCTTCATTCTCCGGGCTGAAGGTACGTCCTGGCTGCCCTGAGGGCCAGAAGATAGCTCTCCACCCCGAAGCCACTTATCTGCCCCAGGGCGACCCCGGCTATGTAGGAGACCCGGCGGAACTCCTCCCGCCGGTGGATGTTGGACAGATGCACCTCGATGGCGGGCTTCCCGGCGGCGGCGATGGCGTCACGAAGGGCTACGCTCGTGTGGGTGTAAGCCGCGGGGTTGATAACGAGGAACGCATAGTCCTGCTTCTGGATGCGGCTGACCATGGCGCCTTCGTCGTTGCTCTGGAAGATGGAGACCTCCAGGTCCAGGTCGGCTGCAAGGGCCCGTATCTGCTCGTCTATTTCCTCCAGCGTCCGGGAGCCGTAGACTTCGGGCTCCCTCGCCCCGAGCATGTTCAGGTTCGGACCATGGATGACGAGGACTCTCACCCTCCCCCTTCCTGCGTTCGAGGAGAATACGGACTCAGGACTTGCTGACCTTGTAGCCGGCCTTCTCGACGGCCATCTCCAGGTCGGCGCGCGATATCTTCTTCTCGTCGAAGGCGACCTCCGCGGTGCCGATTTCCACCTTCGATGAAGAAACGCCGTCCAGGCCCTCCAGGGCCTGCTTGACCCGCATGACGCAATGCTGGCAACTCATGCCCTCTATCTTCAGCGTGGCTTGGGCCATACGGCACCTCCTTTGGCCTCATTTTATGCGGAAAGTCCGGGAAAAGCAAGCACGGCGAGCACTTAGGGGCGGAGGCCTCACGCCGCGGCATCCCCCGCCGGGCAGGGTCAGGAAGGGGTCATGCCCAGGGCGGCGAGCCTTTCCCGGGCCAGTGCGCCCATGTCGTTCTCCGGCGCCACTTCGAGCTGCCTCTGGTAGGACTGCACGGCCTCGCGGAGACGTCCGGTGCTCTCGTAGCAGAGGCCCAGCATCCCGTGGACCTCCGGATGGCGGGGATAGGCCGAGGCGAAGCTCTCCAGGTAGGGGAGGGCCTCCCGGTACTGGCCGAGCTTGAAGTGGCTCTTCCCCATGCCCAGCACCGTGCCTGCATGCGCGGGGAAAAGCTTGAGGCTCTTGTCGAAATGCACCAGGGCGTCCCGGTAGCGCCCCTGGCTCATGGCAACCAGGCCCAGCCCGTAGACCGACGGCTGATAGTCGGGGTACAGGGCGAGCGCCCGCTCGAAGTATCCCCGCGCCTTCTCCGGGCTGTCGCGCTTGAGCATGAGCATGCCGTAAAGGTTATGGAAGGGAGCCTGCCCCTCCATTGTTGCCAGGGCTTTCTTGAGCTCCGCTTCGGCCTCCCGGAGCTTCCCCTCGCCGTAGTACTTCACCGCACGGTCGTAGGGGGCGTAGGCCTGGTGGACCTCGCGCAAGGAGCGCGTTTTCTCGATGAAACGCTCCCGGCCGGTGCCTCCCTGGGGAGCCGTGACCTGGTAGGGGGGAAGGTCGCCTATCATGTCCCGGATTTCTTCCTTGCGGACCGATTCCCGGGGGTGGGTGGAAAAAAGCGCCTCGATAATGGTGCCCTCCCGTCTCTTCTCGCCGATGCGGTGCAGGTAGTCGTCCACGGCAACCATGAGCCGCTCATGGGCCTGCACCGCCTGACGGGGGTCATAGCCCAACTCCGCCATGTAGCGCACGCCCAGGCGGTCCGCCTGAAGCTCCTGGTCGCGGCTGAACTTCAGAAGCAGGAGGCTGCTGCCCAGGGCCCCCACGCCCAGCACCACGTCCCTGGTCCCGGAGTCGGCAAGCACCGCTCCGCCCAGGACCAGGCCCAGTTGCTGAAGCGTGCGCCGCGTGAGGGCCTTGGCGGTGTGGCGGGCCGCCACGTGCCCCACCTCGTGGCCCATGACGGCGACGAACTGGGCCTCGTTGTCAAACTCCGCCAGGAGCCCGCGGGTTATGGCCACATAGCCCGGCAGGGCGAAGGCGTTGGGGACGGAGGTGTTCAGGGTGGCAAAACGGAAGGGCAGGTCGGGACGCTCCGAGTTCTCCCATATGCGCCTGACGATGGGCTCCAGGTAGCGCTGAAGCTCCTCGTCCCGGTACCGGCCCCCGTAGCCCCAGGTGAGGCTGGGTGCGGCCTCCTTGCCCAGCTGTATCTCTTGCTGCTGGGAGACCAGCATGAGCTCCGGCTTGCCCGTCACCGGGCTTATGGCGCAGGAGGAAAGGACGAGAAACGCTGCACAGGCGCAGGCCGCGCGGAAAAGGACGGAGAGCGGTCTCATGCATAGATTTTGAAGGAAAAAGAATCGGAGCGCAAGCCCGGAGAGGCCTAAAACTCGCTTTCTATCCGCGGGACCAGGCCCCGCAGGACGAAGCGGCCCTTCCCGTAGTTGCCGTGGGGCAAGACCACCAGGGCCAGGTAGTACTCCCGGTTTATCTTCCGCATGATAATGCCGCAAAGGTCGGAGACGACGGAAAACTCCTTGGCTTCTCCCAGGCCCAGGCTCTCAGCGGCGGAGGCGATGTCGCGCATCATCTGGGAGGCCTCGGCAGAAAGGTCCTCGAGGTTGATGATCTTGTGCTGTGTGTACTCCTCCACCGTCATGCCGTCGATGCCGATAATCATGGCCGAGACGGCCCCGTCCACCCGCTCAACGGATTCTCTAAGTATTTCCGAGAAACTCATCCCGCCTCTTCTTTATCCCGTCGAGAAAGCCAGAGAGCCTCTCCTCGAGGACCTCGTCCTCCTTGCCGGTCATCTTGAGGAGCCACTTCAGCTCCTGGAGCCTCTCCCGCGCCCGTGGGTTGTCGGGCTCACCAGAAAGGAGCTCGCCGTAGAGGTCCATGGCCTTGCCGTAGTCCTCGGTGCGGACGGCTTCGTCGGCCCGCCCCAGAAGCACGTCCGCCTCGGAAGGCGGCCCCGCCGGGGCCTCATGGGGCGGGGGCTCCTCCTCCACCGCCGGCCCCTTCATGTCCTGAAACTCTTTTTCCAGCTCCTCAAGAGAGACCGTCTCCTGAACCTGGACTTCCGGAGGACTCATCTCCTCCTCCATGCCCGGGACTTCCTCTTCCGGGGGCGCCATCTCCTCCCCCATGCCAGGAGCTTCCTCTTCCGGGGGCCCGGCCCCCTCCTCCGGCTCGGGAAATTCCAGTTCGAAAGCCTCTCTTTCCCGAAGGCCCTCTCCCTCCTCTTCTTCGCCCTTCTCGCTCAGGGAAAGAATGAATTCCTCGTCGCCTAACTCGGCCTCTTCCTCGGCCTCTCCGGCAGGAGCACCCATGCCCAGGGGCTCCTCGGCGCCCAGGTACTCCTCTTCCTCCTCGCCCAGGGACTCGAAGACGGCCTCTTCCCCGGGCGGGGTCCCTTCCCCGAGCTCCTCGGCCTTCACCCCCTCCAGAAACTGGCATGTCTCCTCGTCCCCGGGGTTCAGCTCGAGGACTTTCCGAGCCTGCTCGACCGCCCGGGGAAGGTCGCCCAGCTCCCGGTAGATATCCAGGAGCTTCTTGCACGCGAAGATGTTGTCCGGAACCGCCGCAACCACGTGCTCCAGCTCTTCCCGGGCCTCTTTCAGCATGTTCTGCTGCAGATATATCTTGGCCAGGGCCACCCTGGCGCTCATGTACCCGGGCTGCCTCTCTATGCCGGCCCTCAGCGTCTCTATGGCGCCCTCCAGGTCTCCGGCCTTGCGGTACTCCTCGGCCAGGGGGACAAAGAGCGCGGAGGACGGGTCCTTGTCTACTTTTTCCTTCAGCTTCTCGATGTTGTCCATGCGACTGATTTTTTACAATGCGGCGAGAAAAGTCAACCCCTTGCCCCACAAACCCCGTCCAGGATTGCCTCGGCAACTTCCTCCTTGCTCATCAGGGGGTATTCGCGCCGGGCGCCGCCCTGGACGATTGTCACTTTGTTGGTGTCGGAGTCAAAGCCCGAGCCGGGCTGGCTGACGTCGTTGAAGACGACCATGTCGACGTTCTTCTTCTGGAGCTTCTCGCTGGCCCGCCCGAGGCCCGGACCGGTCTCGGCGGCAAACCCCACGACGAAGGGCCTGCGCCCCATGGCCCCCACTTCCGCCAAAATGTCTGGAGCAGGGGCCAGCTCGATGCGGCGCAGCGTCTCCTTGGGGAGCTTTGTCCCGGAGGTGACCGTGGGGACAAAATCGGCCACGGCCGCCGCCATCACCAGGACGTCAGCATCCACGGTCTCCTCCAGCACGGCCTCTCGCATCTGGCTCGCGCTCTCCACGCGGACAAGGGCCACCGCGGGAGGCGGCGCAAGGACGGAAGGGCCGCTGACGAGCGTGACGTCCGCCCCCCTTCGCCGGGCCGCGGCGGCCACGGCGTATCCCATCTTGCCCGAGGACCGGTTGCTGATGAAGCGCACGGGGTCTATGTGCTCGCGGGTGGGCCCGGCGGTGACCACGACGCGCTTTCCGGCCAGGTCCTTTTTCGAAAGCGCCGTCTTTACGGCCTCCAGGATGGCCGGGATGCCGGCCATCCTGCCCTTGCCCTCCTCCGCGCAGGCCAAGGCGCCCTCCTCCGGAGGGACCTCCAGCACGCCCCGCTCGGCCAGGACGGCCAGGTTGCGGCGGACGGCGGGGTTTTCGTACATCCGCCAGTTCATGGCCGGAGCCACGACGACCTTCCCGGTAAAGGACAGATAGGACGCGCTCAGCAGGTCCCCCGCCCAGCCCGAGGCCAGTTTGGCCAGGGTGTGGGCCGAGGCCGGGGCCACCAGCAGGAGGTCCGCCTGGCGGGGAAGGGAGATGTGGGCCATGGGCTCCCCGAACATGTCGGTCCCGGGCGGGCAGCCCGAGGCCGCCTCCACCAGAAGCGGGGTTATGAAACGACGAGAGGCATCGGTCATTACCACGGCGACCGATGCCCCCTCGTCCTTGAGCCGTCTTATCAGGTCTATGGCCTTATAAGCCGCAACGCTGCCCGTGATGCCGTGAAGGATTTTTCTATCCCTCAGACGTCTCCTCATCTTCTTCCTGTTTTCTCTCGGCGAACAGGTCCTCGAGCCCCTGCCTGTCGGCCTCTTCCCGTTCCGTGAGATAGACCTTCAGGTCGCGCTCCAGCTCCGAGAGGTCCTCGGGCATGACCTCCTTCCTCTTCTCTTCGAGGAAGCGCTTGTAGTCGAACTTCCGCGCCTTCTCGTTGGCCGCCCGGGCCTCCTCGCCCACCAGGAACTCCAGCTTCCCTTCGATGGTCTCCTCCAGGGCCGTGGTGGTGAACTTGGTGTAGCGGGTATCCACCCGGGGGCGCGCCCCGAAGGCAAGCTCCTTGGCCCGCTGCGCCGCGATGGCCACCAGGCGGAACCGGCTGTCGATTTTCTCCTTGTCGATCTCGATAGGGAGAGAGACGATGTCCATGTATCCCTTACTCCTCCTGCCTGAAAAAATTCTCTTCCACCCACGCGGGGTCGAGGTCCTCGACCCTGAGGCGCCGGGCCAGTATGACGGACTCCAGCTCCCCGACGGCCTTCTCGAGGACGTCATTTACTATAACATAATCATAAAGGGCGTACTCCCTCACCTCCTCGAGCGCCCGCCGGAGGCGCTCCCGGACGACGGACTCCGGGTCGGTCCCCCGGCCCGAGAGCCGCTCGGCCAAGGCCTCCATGGAGGGGGGCAGGACGAAGACGTAGACGGCCTCGCCGTAAAAGTCCCGCATCTGGCGGGCCCCCTGCACATCGATGTCGTGGATGACGTCGTAGCCGGCCCGGAGCATCTCCTCCAGCGCCCTCCTGGGCGTGCCGTAGAGGTTGCCGTGCACGCGGGCCCACTCGGCGAAGTCCCCGGCCTCCACCATGCGCTGAAACTCCTCCTCGTCCACAAAGACGTAGTCCACGCCGTCCACCTCCCCCGCGCGGGGCTTCCGGGTGGCGTAGGAGACGGCAAAGCGGAGGTCCGGCCGGCGGGCAAGGAGCTCCCGGCAAAGGGTGGTCTTTCCCGCCCCCGAAGGGGCCGAGACCACGAAGAGGTGGCCTCCGGCCGTCTTCCTCGGCTGCGGGGCCTCACTCACCGTCCGGGGACCTGCCCTCCACGAAGCGCTGCGTAATCGTCTCCGGCTGAAGAGAGCTCAGAATGACGTGGCTGCTGTCGGTGACGATGATGGAGCGCGTGCGGCGCCCCTCCGTGGCGTCAACCAGCTTCCCCCGCTCCCGGGCGTCGTCCCTCAGTCTCTTCATGGGCGCGCCGGAGGGGGCCACCACGGCCACCACGCGCGAAGCAGCCACCACGTTGCCAAAGCCGATGTTGACAAGCACTCTGCCCACGTCGCCCTTCTTCATGCACCTTCTCCCTACTGGATGTTCTGCACCTGTTCGCGGGTGCGCTCTATCTCCGCCTTCATATCGACAACCAGCCTCAAGACCCGGGCGTCTCCTGCCTTGGAGGCGACGGTGTTGGCTTCGCGGTGCATCTCCTGAAGGAGAAAATCCAGCCTCCGGCCTATTGTACCACCCTCCCGGAGGATTGTCCGCATCTGGGCGATGTGGCTCGAAAGGCGCGCCACCTCTTCGGCGAAATCTCCCTTCTCGGCCAGGGCGGAGGCCTCCTGGAGCAGACGGGCCTCGTCCACCCGGGCCGTGGAGTTCAGAAGCTCCCGGAGAGAGGCCGATGCCCTCTCCCTCTCCTTCTGGCGGACCTCCGGCGCGAGGGCCTTGACCGCCTCGTTCAGCCCCTCCAGGGCGTCCAGGCGCCCCAGGGCCTCCGCCGCGAGGGCCTTGCCCTCCCTCAGGCGCATCTCTTCCAGTTCGCCCGCGGCCTCCTGCACCGCCTCGAAAAGGACCTTTTCGTCATAGACCGCCTCTTCCGTGAGGAAGAACTCCTTCCACTGAAGGAGCGTGTCCATCGTTATCTCGCCCTCCACCAGAAACTCGTCCCTGAGCTCGCGGAGGGCGGCCAGAAGCCTCTCCACCATGGGTTTGTTTACGTGGAAGACGAGGGGGCCCTCTCCGGCAAAGGAGACATAGACGTCGAACTTCCCCCGGCTGAACCGCTTCTTCAGCCGCTCCCTGACGGCCATCTCGTGCCGGGCGAGATGCGGGGGCAGCTTCGTGAAGCACTCCATGAACCGGTGGTTCAGGGAGCGAATCTCGACGCGAAACCCCCCGTGTTCGGCCGCTCCAAACCCCGTCATACTCTGTACCATGAGAACACTATAGAGAACTCACGGAATTTAGTCAAAGCCCCCGGGGGCCAGGGGCGGAGCGCGCCGGGTCAGACGGCGCGGAGGTGTTTTTCCACGGCACCCAGGTCGAGGGCCTCCCGCGCCCCTTGCGCCAGGCTCCGGGCGGAGAGGTCGGCAAGGAAGGGGAAAACCCCCAGGAGAGGCACCGGAAGAAGCCTCCTCAGGGCGGCGGGGTTTGTCTCCTCGGCCAGCGTGCCCCCGGGCGCGCGGTGCAGGCAAAGGACGACGCCCGCCACGCTCAGGCCGGCCCCGAGGGCGTGCTCCACGGTAAGCAGGGTGTGGTTGAGGGTTCCAAGGAAGGCAGAGGCTACCACCAGGAGAGGAAAGCCCGCCTCCCGGGCCATGTCGGCCACCGAGAAGCCCGGCGCCACGGGGACCAGAAGCCCGCCCACGCCTTCCACCACGAGGGCGTCGTGGCGGGCGGCAAGCTCCCTGACGGCCCGCATCAGGCTGCCCTGCTCTATGGTGCGGCCCTCAAGCTCCGCCGCCACCAGGGGGGCCAGGGGATGGGCGAACCTCAGCGGACAGATGGCCGAGAGGGGCTCCTCCCCGCCGGAGGCCTCCCGGAGCATGGCGCCGTCGGCAGGCTCAAGCTCCGGGCCCCTCCTCAGGCACCCCGTCTCCACGGGCTTCATTCCCACGACGTCCAGGCCCCTCTCCCTGAAGGCCCCGACCAGGGCGGAGGCTACGACGGTCTTGCCCACGCCGGTATCCGTGCCCGTGACGAACAGCCCCCGCGCCATTCCCTACGGCCTCGAGTCCAGGGAGAAGACCTGGCCTGTTATGCCCTCGGTGCCCGCGAGCCAGGCGACGAAGGAGGCCGCCTCGCCGGGGTCGGCAAGCCGCCCCAGAAGGCTTTCCCTCCGTGCGCGCTTCACCGCCCCGGGCCGGGAGCGCCCCATGTCGGTGGCCATGTAGCCCGGAAGCACCGCGTTCACCCTGATATTGTCCCCGGCAAGCTCCCTGGCCGCAGATGCCGTAAGCCCGAGCAGGGCCGCCTTGGAAACGCTGTAGGCCGCCTGCCCCGCACCTCCCCGGAAGGCCGCGCGGGAGGAGACGTTCACGACATGCCCTCCGCCGCTCAGGGCCATGAGGGGGGAGAGCAGCTTCGTGGTGTGAAAGCATCCGGCAAGGTTGGTCCTCATGACCTGGTCCCAGTCCTCCTCCCCGAGGGCCAGAAGGAGCGCGTCCCGCACGATGCCGGCGTTGTTGACGAGGACATCGAGCCTCCCCCAGCGCTCCTCGAGAAGGCCGGCCATCCCGGAGACCTCGGCGGCGCTGCCCACGTCGCCCCGGATACTCAGGCCCTCCGGGAGCTCCGCCGCCACCCGGCGGGCCGCCTCCTCGTCCCGGCGATAATTGACCGCCACCCGATAGCCCGCCCCGGCCAGGGCGCGCGCCACGTGGGCGCCAAGGCCCCGGGAGGCGCCGGTGACGAGAGCGACTTTCCGCATGGGACTTTACTATTGCATTCCGCCCGGTCCGTGTCAAGCCGGAAGCCGGCGAGCAGCAGCGTCCAACCCCGTACGGGCTTGACAGCGGGGGCCGGGTCTCTTATATTAACTCCCATGGTAGTCAAGAGGCTCATCGAGAACCTCATGTACACCGGCCTTACCGAGTACGAGGCCAAAGCCTACATGGGCCTCCTGGTCAAAAGCCCCGCCACCGCCTACGAGCTGGCCAAGGAGTCGGGCATCCCCACCTCGAAAATCTACGAGGTCCTCTCCCGCCTGGAGGAAAAGGGCGTGGCCCTGCCCACAGGGGCGGAAGGCGGCAGGAGATACATCCCCATGGAGCCCGAGGAATTCGTCGAAAGCAGGCGGTTCATGATGGAGGCGACGCTTCAGTACCTGAGAAACGACCTCGGCAGCACGGGGGCGGGACAGGCCTCCTTCTACATCTGGCATATCGGCGAGTACGGGCCCCTCCTGGACAAGGCCCGCAGGATGGCTGGCGGGGCCGCAAGAACCCTTCTCCTTTCCCTCTGGGCCGAGGAGATGGAGGCCCTGGAGGGCCCTCTCCGGGACGCCCTGGGAAGGGGGGTAAAGGTGGCCTCGCTTCATTTCGGCGTGCCCGCGGTCCGGGTAGGACAGGTATTTTCCCACCCCATCCAGGGCATTGCAGGAGGCCGGAAGCGGAGCTTCGTCATGGTTTCGGACTCCAGGGAGGCCGTCACGGCCGCAATAGCAAGAGACGGCTCCGTCGAGGGGGCCGGGAGCGCCAACAGGGGATTTGTCGCCCTTGCCGAGGAGTACGTCAGGCACGACATCTACATGATGAAGATAGCCAGGAGATTCGGCCCGGGCCTGACGAGGGCCTTCGGCGGACGGTTCGAGAAGCTCCGGGACGTCTTCAGCGACGAGGAGGCCGGCTGAGGCTTTCCTTTACAAAGTCGCGCTCCTTCCGCATATAATATACGCCTTATGGGCATGGTCTTGAAAACGGAGATACCCGCCCTGGGGAAGCCGCGCCGGGGAAAGGTCCGGGACATCTACGACCTCGGCGAGCACCTGCTCCTTGTGGTCACCGACCGCATCTCCGCCTTCGACGTGGTCCTCCCCGGCGGCATCCCGGGCAAGGGAAAGGTCCTTACCGAGATAAGCCTGTTCTGGTTCCGCCGGATGAAGGACCTCATGGAAAACCACGTGGTTTCGGCCAGCGTGGCGGACTTCCCCCCGGAGCTTCACGCCTATGGAGAGGTCCTCGAGGGACGGAGCCTTCTGGTCAGGAAGGCCGAGGTCATCCCCGTCGAGTGCATCGTGCGGGGCTATCTTTCCGGAAGCGGATGGAAGTCCTACCAGAAAGACGGCACCGTCTGCGGCATCGCGCTCCCCGGCGGGCTTCGCGAGTCCTCCCGGCTTCCGGAGCCCCTTTTTACCCCGAGCACCAAGGCCGCGGCGGGCCATGACATCAATATCTCCTTCCGGGAGATGCAAAACACCGTGGGCACGGAGACCGCCCGCCTCCTGCGCGAGAGGAGCCTCTCCATTTACGCCAGGGCGTCGGAGCTGGCCGAGAAAAAGGGCATCATCATCGCCGACACCAAGATGGAATTTGGCCTCCGCGAGGGGCGCGTCATCCTCATCGACGAGCTTCTGACCCCGGACTCCTCCCGCTTCTGGTCCCGCCGCCAGTACGAGGAGGGAAAAAGCCAGGACAGTTACGACAAGCAGATCGTGCGGGACTATCTCCTCACCCTGGACTGGGACCAGAGCCCGCCGGGACCGGAGCTGCCGCCGCACATCGTGCAAAAGACGGCCGAGCGCTACCGGGAGATACTCGAAATCCTCACCCACTAGGGGGGACCAGTCCCTTTGTATCTCTTTCCTTGATGGTCTCGGTTCGGGACGGTCCCGGCCCGGGACGGTCTCGTCCTTTGCGGCCTTCTGCTATAATGGGGAGGTGCGGCGGGCGGCGCATCTCCGGAAGGCGCCTTCCCCTCCGGACCTTCACTCCATGGCCATCATTCAGGTTGAGAACCTCAGAAAGACCTTCGGGCCCATAACGGCCGTCGAGGACCTGTCCTTCGAGGTGCGGGAGGGGACCATCTTCGGCTTCCTCGGCCCCAACGGCGCGGGCAAGACCACCACCATCAACGTCCTGTGCACCCTGCTTGCTCCCACCGCCGGGACGGCCCGCATCGACGGGCACGACTGCATGAGGGAGCCGGCCGCCGTCCGGAAGGCCATCGGCATCGTCTTTCAGGACACGACCCTGGACAAGGACCTCACCGCCTACGAAAACCTGGCCTTCCATGCGTACCTCTACGGGGTGAAAAAGAACGAGGTCAGAAAGCGGGCCCATGACGCCCTTCAGTTCGTGGGCCTGTTCGAACGGCGGGACGACCTGGTGAAGCACTTCTCGGGGGGCATGAAGCGGCGGCTCGAGGTGGCCCGGGGCGTCATGCACCGGCCCAGGGTCCTTTTTCTGGACGAGCCCACGCTGGGCCTGGACCCGCAGAGCCGCGCCAACCTCTGGGAGTTCATCACCATGCTGCCGGAGAAGCACCAGGTGACCGTCTTCATGACC
This sequence comes from Nitrospirota bacterium, assembly GCA_037386965.1. Classification (NCBI taxonomy): domain Bacteria; kingdom Pseudomonadati; phylum Nitrospirota; species Nitrospirota bacterium. The sequence goes on along the minus strand of JARRLN010000003.1, from coordinate 16,335 downwards.
ACGCACTACATGGAGGAGGCCGAGGTCTGCTCGCGCATCGCCGTCATAGACAGGGGCAGGATAATCGCCGAGGGAAGCCCCGAGGAGCTGAAAAAGACGGTGGGCGGAGACGTCATCTCCTTGAGGACCACGGACAATGCGCGGGCCGCGGAAATCCTGAAGGAGACCCTGGGCCTCTCCCCCGAGGTCAAGGGGCCGGAGATTTCCATAACCGCCGAGCGGGGGGAGGCCTTCGTCCCCGAGGTCATCAGGGCGCTTGCGGACATGGTCGTCTCGGTGCGCATGGAAAGGCCCACCCTGAACGACGTCTTCCTGAGCCTCACGGGCAAGGCCATCCGGCCGGAGGCCGCCAGGGGGGCCGACACCATCAGGGAGGAGATACGCGCCTACAGGAGGCGCCGCGGGTGAGCGTCCTCGGATTCAACGCCGTATACGTCATCGTGTCCCGGGAGCTCAAGAAGTTCGTCCGGGAGCGGAGCCGGCTGGTGGCCACGGTGGCGCGCCCCCTCATCTGGCTTTTCTTCGTGGGCGCGGGCCTGAGCAGGCTGGTCCGGCCCGTGGAGGGGGTCACCTACACCCAGTTCATCTTCCCCGGCATCCTGGGCATGACCATCCTGTTCAGCAGCATCTTCTCCAGCATATCCATCATATGGGACAAGGAATTCGGCATGATGAAGGAAATCCTGGTCGCGCCGGTCTCCCGGTTCTCCATCGTCGTGGGCAAGGCCCTGAGCGGCACCGTCGTCTCCACCATACAGGCCGCGCTCATCCTGTGTTTCTTCCCCCTGCTGGGAATCGAGCTCGGGGCGCTTTCCATAGCGGGCGTCATCATAATCTGCGCCCTCGTGGCCTTTTCCATAAGCAGCTTCGGCATCGTCCTGGCCACGTTCTACGAGAGCTACGAGAGTTTCAGCGTCATCATGAATTTCATCGTCATGCCCATGTTCTTTCTCTCCGGGGCGATGTACCCGGTGAAGCTCCTTCCGGAAATCCTGAAGGTCGCCTCCAAGGCAAACCCCCTTACCTACGGCGTGGACGCAATCAAGCACCTGACCACACCGATGGAAGCCGGGGTCCTGAGCCCGGACTTCCCCCTGGGGCTGGACATCGCCGTGGTCTGCGCCGTCTCCACTGTCTTCGTTACGGTCTCCTCGAAGCTCTTCGAGCGCAGGGCCTGAGAAGAATATGGAGTCAAAAAGGCCGAACAGGCCGACGTCTTAGAGCTTTTGGCCTATTTAAAAGGAGGTGTGAGGGTGCACCCCGGGGTGCATTGCAAAGCTTTCGATGGGCTCAGACGAAGGAAAGCGCATCGGGACGATGCGCTTTCCTTCCCGTTGGTCACCCCCTAGGACGCCTGATACATGACGTAAGACTTGTCATAATGGGGGCTGTTGTAAAACTCGCACTGCATGCACGAAGGAAGCTTCTGTGCAAAGGTGCCCTGCACGGCGCCTCCACAGAAGGTGCCCGCGATGCGGGCACAGTGCTTGCCGTGGTTCGGGTAGGCGGGACAGATGCCCAGCTTCTCGGCATTCGCTCCGCCCGCTTCTCGCCCGCACTGCTTGAACTCCCAACAGTTCATCGCTACCTCCCCTTCTTCTGTACTTACGCGCCCGTGTGCGTTTAAGCAAGAAAAGTGCCAAAAACGCACACCTGGGGAAAACGTCCTAAGCGGAGAGGATAAAAGCACTTTTGCCGTTCGGGGGTACGGCGGGCGAAGGATGATAGAGACGCAAATGGTCAAATCTGACGGATTCCGGCATTCCCGGGGGCTTACCACTGCATCGTTTCCAGGTGCTTGCGGAGCTGCCCCATGGAGCGGAACTTCCTCAGGATGAGGGAGCGTTTCAGGCCCGAGATGATGTACTTGACCGCCTCGGGCTGCCGGGCATAATGGCGGGCCCCGCCCAGGCACTCGTAGAAGACCCGGATGAGGTCCACGATGTCCTGCTGCTTGTTCTCGCGCCTGGGGGCCTCCCAGTGGTACAGGTCCAGGAGCTTGATGTCGAAGGTGAGGCCGTAGCGGCTGACGATGATGTTGGCCAGGTGCAGGTCGCCGTGGTACTCGCCCTGCTGGTGGATTTGTTCAATCCCCCGGACCAGGGCGTAGAGGAGGTGAACAGCCTCGAAAGGACTCAGGCGGCGGCCGGGCAGGGCCTTGAGGAGGTCCGAGAGAAGCTCGCCCTCCACATACTCCGAGATGAGGGCCATGATGGGCATGCCCCTGAAAGAAAAGGTCTCCTCCGTGTGGTACTTGATGATGACCGGGCAGTGCCGGAGCTTGTGCAGTTTCTTGGCATAGCGGCGGGCCGTCCTGCCCCGCGGGTTGCGCTGTGGAAAGAAGAGCTTGGCGGCGCGCTCTATGCCGGTGCGGACCTCGACGATCTTGTACACCTCCCCCTCCCAGCCCGAGCCCAGGAGGGAGAGGACCTCGTACTTTCTGTTGATGCGAAACCCGGGCTCCAGGCCGAAGGCCTCGATCTCCGCCCTGCTCTTTGCGCGCCCCACGGGGACGGTTCGCTTCATACATGACATTGAAGCCTAAAACAATGTTTATTTCAAGGCCGTTGCCGGACGGGGCCCCAAGCGCCTCTTTACAGCGGCCTCCCCGAAGCTGTAATCTTACGGGTCCTTTCACTACATCTCATGGAGGCTCCTATGGCGAGGAAAACCTTCTCTCTCTTTCTTGTCGGCCTCATGCTTTCACTTTCGGTGGCGCCCCGGGTGGAGGGGGCCTTCACGCCTTCCCGGACCCTTGCGCTTTCCGGGCCTGAGAGGGCGGAGGACCTTGCCAGGGTCCGGACCGTGCTCGAGAGCAAACTGGTCCGCGAGCGGCTTTCCGCCCTGGGATATGACGCCGGGGAGGTGCAGGGCAGGCTGGCCGGGCTCAGTGACGCGGAGCTTCACCGCTTGGCCCGGCGCCTGGAGGATGCCGTGCCGGCCGGGGACGCCGGGACGACGGTGGTGACCCTCCTGGTCGTGGTTCTTCTCGTCATCGTCCTCCTTGAGCTGACCGGCCACAGCGTGATTCTCCGATAAGCGCTTCCGGCCCGCGGAGAGAGCCCCTTCGCTTCGCCGGTGGACCGAAGGGCACCCGGGGGTGCCCCGTTACAGCCTGCCGGAGCGGATGATGCTGACGAGGAGCCAGACGCCCAGGATGGCGGCAAACCCGAAGGTGATGAAGCCCAGCACGCTCATCCCGTAGATGGTGGGCCCCACGCCGGTGGCGTGCATGATGGCGGAGCTGATGAGGATGGAGCTTACTATCATGGCGAAGGACACCCGGTTGCTCGAGCGGTCCATGTCGCGGATGAAATGCTCAAGCCCCATGTGGGTGAGCTTCATGTGAATGTCGTTTCTGAGGACCTTGCGGATGATCTTCTTCATCTGCTTGGGCAGGAAGACGAAGAACTCCGTGGCCTCCTGCACCTCGTTGGCGGCCTCGCGGACCACCTTGCCCGGCCGGAAGCGCTCGCGCATGAGCTTGGTGACGTAGGGCTCGGAGGCGGACATGAAATCGAAATCCGGGTCAAGGCGCGTCCCCAGGTCCTCCAGGACCAGGATGGCCTTGTCGATGAGGAGAAGGTCGGAGGGTATCCTGAGGTTGTGGCGCATGGCCAGGTGCACCACGGTCTCCAGGTACTGGGCGAAGTCCAGCTCCCTCAGGGTCAGGCCGTACAGGGGCTCCAGGAGGTCCACGAGGTCAGCCTTGAACTCCTTGCGGAAGTCCTCCAGGTCCACGTCCTCCGGAACGAGGCCCAGCTCTATATACCGGTCTATGAGCTTGTCCCAGTCCTTGTAGATGAAGGCCACGAACGTGCTGGCCAGGGTGGTCTTCATCTCCTCGGTCACCCGGCCCACGATGCCGAAGTCCATGAACCCCATCTGCCCCGACGGCATCACGAATATGTTGCCCGGATGGGGGTCGGCGTGAAAGAAGCCGTCCTCCAGTATCATCTTGAAGTAGGCGTCCACGCCGATGCGGGCCAGCTCCTTGCGGTCGTGCCCCAGGCGCTCGATGCCCGCGATGTCGTCCACCCTGACGCCGTGGATGCGCTCCATGACCAGGACCCGCTCGGTGTTGAACTCCGGGTAAACCACGGGGATGTAGACGTTGACGTTCCCCTCGAAGTTCCTCCGGAAGCGGCAGGCGCTCCTGCCCTCCTGGACGAAGTCCATTTCCCGCTTCACGTTCTTCTGGAACTCCTGGACGATTCCCATGGGATTGAAGAACTTCGCCTCGGGGATATTGGCCTCTATGAGCCGGGCCATGGTCAGAAGTATCTCGATGTCGACGTCCAACTGCTCCCGGATGTCGGGGCGCTGGACCTTGACGACCACGTCCGTCCCGTCAAGCAAGGTGGCCGGGTGCACCTGGGCGATGGAGGCCGCGGCGAGTGTTTCGTCCCCGAAATGAAGGAAGGCCCGGTCCAGGGGCATGCCCAGCTCATCCTCGACGATGCGCCGGGCCTCCTCCGCGGGGAAGGGAGGCACCTTGTCCTGGAGCTTCTTGAACTCGTCGGCGTAGCGCGGCGTGATGAGGTCGGGCCGGGAGGAGAGGACCTGGGCGAGCTTGATGAAGCTCGGCCCGAGCTCGGCAAAGGCGCGCCTCAGCCGTTCCGGCACGCTGGGCTCTCTCATGGACGGCCACTTGCCGAAGCTCTTCAGTCGCCTGAGCAGGGGTATGTGCCGCCCCAGCTGGATGCGGTCGATGATGCTGCCGAAACCGTGCTTCAGAAAGACATTGACGACCTGCTGGAGCCGCCGGGCCGTCTTGTATGTCTTGGTCAGCCGGAAAATATCCACCGGCCCCCTGTCAGGAACCCGCTTGCTGCTTCTGGGCCTTCTCTATCCGCTCGATACGGGAGGAGAGGGTCTTCATCTCCTTGTTGAGCTTGTCGATGTCGCCTTTTGTGGAGAGGTTCATCCTCTGGAGGGTCTTGGACATGACCTCCGCGATGGTCTCGTTCAGCTCGGTGGTGCTCTTCTCGGCCTTTTCGCTCCACTCCTTGACGAGCTTGGCGCCCTGGGACTCGCTGATCTCGCCCTTCTTGACGAGCTCGTCTATGTACTCCCGCACCTTGTCCTGCATCCCGAAGCCGGCCAGGAGCGCTTTCCTCACAGATTCAAAGACATCCATCGGGCACCTCCGCGGTCTGGGTTAGAGGTTCACGAACCCTGCTCTTTTTCCACTATATCGTATACGGTTTGAAGTGCAGTGTCCAGTTTCTCGGTCTGCCGGGTGCCCCCCTGGGCCAGGTCTGCCTTGCCCCCGCCCCGTCCCCCGGAGGCCTCGGCCACCGCCTTCAGGATGCGGCCAGCCGACAGCCGGTCCGTGAGGTCCTTGCTCACCATGGCCAGCAGAGAGGCCTGGGAATCGACCACCGAGGCCAGGACCACCACGCCCGAGCCCAGCCGGTCCCGGACGTGGTCGGCGAAGCTCCTGAGGTCCTTGGGCGAGAGGCCCTCGAGCTTCTGGGCCACCACCTTCACCCCCCCGACCGTGCGCGCGCCGGCCAGGACGTCGCCGGAGCCCTTCCGCATGGCCGCCCCTTTCAGCCTGTCCCGCTCCCGCTCGAGCTCCCTGAGCTGCTCCACGAGCTCCCGCACCTTTGCGGCCGGATGCTCCGGGGCCTTGAGCATGGCCCCGATGCTCCTGAGCTCTTCTTCCTCGTGCTTCATGTGCGCAAGGGCTCCCCTGCCCGTCAGGGCCTCTATGCGCCGGATGCCCGAGGATACGGAGCCTTCGCTCCGCAGGACGAAGAGGCCGATGTCCCCCGTGGCCCGCACATGCGTGCCCCCGCAGAGCTCCCGGCTCACCCCGGGCACGCTCACCACCCGGACGGTCTCGCCGTATTTCTCCCCGAAAAGGGCCAGGGCTCCCGCCTTCACCGCTTCCTCCACGGTGGAGACCTCCGTCTGGAGCGGGACGTTCTCCATGACCATCTCGTTGACCAGCGTTTCCACGGAGGCCATGTCCTCGCCGCTCAGGGCGGTGAAATGGGTGAAGTCGAACCTCAGCCTGTCGGGCTCCACCAGGGAACCGGCCTGCTTGACGTGCTCCCCCAGGACGGAGCGGAGCGCCGCCTGCAAAAGGTGGGTCGCGGTATGGTTGCGCATGACGGCTCGCCGCCGCTCCTCGTCCACCCGGGCCCGCACCTTGGCCCACACCCTGAGGGTGCCCCGCTTTACCCGGACCAGATGCACCGGCAGGTCCTCCAGGGGCTTCTCCGTGTTCAGGACCGCCAGGACCACGCCCTCGGCCTCCAGCGTGCCGGTGTCCCCCACCTGTCCGCCGGCCTCCCCGTAGAAGGGGGTGCGGTCGAGGATGACCTCCGCCTCCCCGCCCTGGGCGACCTCCTCGACGACCTTTCCGTCCTGGATGACGACCTTGACGAGGGCGTCCGCCTCCGTACGCTCGTAGCCCAGGAACTCCGTCGGGCCCGCCTCCTCGCGCACTTCCCTGTAGATGGGGGCGATGGCCCGCTCCTCGCCCACCCAGGAGGCCCGGGCCCTCTCCCTCTGGGCCTCCATGGCCTCGTGGAAGCCGGCCTCGTCCACCTGGAGCCCCTCGTCCAGCGCCACGTCCCGGGCGAGGTCCAGGGGAAAGCCGAAGGTATCGTACAGGCGGAAGACCTCCCCTCCGGGAATGAGCCTCTCGCCGGAGGCCCTCACCTTGCCGATAAGGTCCTCCAGGATGCGCATTCCCTGCTCCAGGGTGCGCCCGAAACGCTGCTCCTCCATCTCGAGAATCTTTTTCGCCCGCTCCATATCCTCCAGGAGCTCCGGGTAGGTCTCCCCCATCGCCTCTCCCACGGCCTCCAGGACCTTGAAGAGAACGGGCCCTTCCGCCCCCAGAAGCCGCGCGTGGCGGGAGGCCCTCCTGATAATGCGGCGGAGCACATAGCCCCTCCCCTCGTTGGCCGGCATGAGGCCGTCGCCCAGGAGAAAGGCCGCGGCACGGGCGTGGTCGGCCATGACCCGGATGGAGACGTCCGTGCCGGCGCCCGAGCCGTAGGGCACGCCGGTCTGCGCGGATATGGACTGGATGATGCCCGCGAAAAGGTCGGTGTCGAAGTTGTTCCCCTTGCCCTGGAGCACCGCGCTCAGCCGCTCCAGGCCCATGCCGGTGTCGATGCTGGGGTTGGGCAGGGCGCTGAGGTTGCCGCGCTCGTCGCGCTCGTACTGCATGAAGACCAGGTTCCAGAGCTCCAGGTACCGGTCGCACTCGCAGCCCACCCGGCAATCGGGCTTCCCGCAGCCCATCTCCTCTCCCTGGTCTATGAGAATTTCCGAGCACGGCCCGCAGGGGCCGGTGTCGGCCATCTGCCAGAAGTTGTCCTTCACGCCCAGGCGGACGATCCTCTCCCGGGGAACCCCCACCTCCTCCTGCCACAGGGCCTCGGCCTCGTCGTCCTCCTCGAAGACCGTAACCCAGAGCTTTTCGGCGGGAAGGCCGCAGCGCCCGGTGAGGAGCTCCCAGGCCAGGGCGATGGCCTCGCGCTTGAAGTAATCCCCGAAGGAGAAGTTGCCCAGCATCTCGAAGAACGTGTGATGCCGGCTCGTATGGCCCACGTTCTCCAGGTCGCTGTGCTTGCCCCCGGCCCGCATGCACTTCTGGCACGTCGCGGCCCGGGCGTAATCGCGCTTCTCCTGCCCTAGGAAGACCCCCTTGAACTGCACCATGCCGGCGTTGGTAAAAAGCAGCGAGGGGTCGCTGCGCGGCACAAGAGAGGAACTGGGTACCACCTCGTGCCCCTTCTCCCTGAAATACTCAAGGAAAAGGTGCCGGATTTCGCTGCCTTTCATCGCGCCTCTTGCGGGGGCTCTATCTTGATAAGGGGTTTCTTCTCATTGCCCATAAGGCCGGTCAGCACGCCATCGGCGAAGATGAGCTTGGTCTCCGTGCCCGGGAACCGCCCGTAGGTCCATATCTCGACGAACCGGCCCTGCTTGTCGGGCCCGGGGATTTTCACGTCCTTGGGAGCGCCCCAGGCGTACCGCACGGCCGTCGGGCTCATCCCCAGCGCTATCTCACCCTTCTTGATGTGTTCCTGCACGTCCGGGGAAAACGCGTCTATCTCGGAAGGCGAGTATCTCACCCCCTTTGAGCACCCCGCCAGAAACACAAGCAAAACGGCAGCCGCAAACCATATCCGCATTACTCGTCCTCCTCCTCGATGTCCTCTCTCAGGGCCCTCCGCGCGGAGCGCGAGGAAAAGCCCCTCCGCCTCAGGCTCCCGAGAATCCGCCTCTTCCGCACGCCTTCGGGCAGGTGCGCCATCCGCCGCCGCTCCCTCTGGACGAGCCTCCGCGCGACCCCCTGCTCGTCGTACGCCTCGAGGGCCTCCCGGGCATCGCCCGAACCTATGCCCATGGCCTCCAGGTAGCGGCGGGCTCCCGCCTCCCCCAGGAGGCGGACGTCTTCGGCCCTCCCGCGCAGGGTCCGCGCCCACCGGGCGTCATCCAGAAGGCCCTGCTCATCGAGAAACTCGAGGACCTCCTGCACCACCTCCGGGCCATGGCCCTTTTTCCCTAGGCGAAAGGCCAGCTCCTTCCTGCTCCTCTCACGGTATCTGAGGAGCCTGACGGCGTGCCCGAGGGCCCGGCGAAACTCTTCCGGCATCCTTCCCCTACTTGGAGAACCTCTCTATCTCGATGTCGTCGTCCGGGGAGTCGATGTCCGGCAGGTCGTCCTCCGAGAACTCGGAGGTGGAGTGCACGCCCTTGACCTTGAGCTTGAAGTCCTCGGGATTGGTGGCCCACTGGAGGGCCTCCTCGTAAGCGACCACGCCGCCCTTCAGGTGCTCCAGGATGGACTGGTCGAAGGTCTGCATCCCGTAATGCAGCTTACCCTGGGCGATGTAGTCCCGCATGAGAGGGGTCTTCGCGGGGTCCGTGATGCACTCCCTGATAAGGGAGGTGGCCACCAGCACCTCCACCGCGGGGACCCGTCCCTTCCCGTCGGCCCGGGGCATGAGCCTCAGGGAGATGATGCCCCTCAGGATGGAGGCCAGCTGCGTGCGAATCTGGTTGTGCTGGTGCGGCGGGAAGGACGAGATTATCCTGTTGACCGTCTCCGCGGCGTCCAGGGTGTGCAGGGTGCTCATGACCAGATGCCCGGTCTCCGCCGCCGACATGGCAATCTCCATGGTCTCCAGGTCGCGCATCTCCCCCACCAGGATGACGTCGGGGTCCTGCCTCAAGGCGGCCCTCAGGGCCACGCTGAACGAAAGGGTGTCCGTGCCCACCTCGCGCTGGTTGACGATGCCGCGCTTGTCCCGCTGACGGTACTCGATGGGGTCCTCGTTGGTGACGATGTTGACGGTCCTGTTGGCGTTGACGTGGTCTATCATCGAGGCCAGCGTCGTCGTCTTGCCGCTCCCGGTGGTGCCGGTGACCAGGATGAGCCCCCTGCCCGAAAGGGAGACATCGCTCAGGATGGACGGCAGGTTCAGCTCGGCGATGGTGGGCACCTTCATGGGGATGAGCCGGAAAACGACCCCTATGGCCCCCCTCTGGACGAACACGTTGCAGCGGAACCTGCCCAGGCCGGGCACGCTGTAGGCGAAGTCCAGGTCGTTTTTCTTCTTGAAGGCCTCCCTCTGCCCGGGCGTCATAACCGAAAGGCCCAGCTTCATGCCCTCCTCGTAGGTGATGCGCTCCGCGGAGTCCGTGGCGACCAGCCTCCCATGGATCCTGAGCACGGGGGGAGAGCCCACCTTCAGATGAAGGTCCGACGCCCCCCTGTCGATGGCTGCCTTCAGAAGCTCCTTGATATCCGGCATGTCAGCCCCCTAGGGATGCCATGATTTTTGTCTCTATCTCCTTCTGGACCTCCGGGTTGTCCTTGAGGAACTTCTTGACGTTCTCGCGCCCCTGCCCGATGCGTCTGCCGTCGTAGCTGTACCAGGCGCCCGCCTTCTCGATGATGCTCCTGTCCACGCCGAGGTCCACGAGCTCTCCCTCGCGGGAGATGCCCTCGTTGAAGTAGATGTCGAACTCCGCCTGCCTGAAGGGCGGGGCCATTTTGTTCTTGACCACCTTGACCCGGGCCCGCCCGCCTATCAGGGTCTGGCTTTCCTTGATGGTGTCGATGCGCCGGATGTCCAGCCTCATCGAGGAGTAGAACTTCAGGGCGTTGCCCCCCGTGGTGGTCTCGGGGTTGCCGAACATCACCCCTATCTTCATCCGTATCTGGTTGATGAATATCAGGGTGGTCTTGCTCTTGGAGATGGCCGCCGTGAGCTTCCGCATGGCCTGGCTCATCAAGCGCGCCTGAAGCCCCGGCAGCGAGTCGCCCATCTCGCCCTCTATCTCGGCCTTGGGCACGAGGGCCGCCACGGAATCGATGACGACGATGTCCAGAGCGCCGCTTCTGACCAGGGTCTCGGCCACCTCCAGGGCCTGCTCCCCCGTGTCGGGCTGCGCAACCAGGAGGTCCTCGACCTGAACCCCCAGCCTCCCGGCGTAGACCACGTCCAGGGCATGCTCGGCGTCGATGAAGGCCGCCGCGCCCCCGGCCCGCTGGGCCTGGGCGATGGCCGTCAGCGCCAGGGTGGTCTTTCCCGAGGACTCGGGACCGTATATCTCCACCACCCGTCCGCGGGGATACCCGCCGATGCCGGTGGCCAGGTCCAGGGCCAGAGAGCCCGAGGGGATGGTCTGCACGTGCTCGACCTCCTGGTCCCCGAGCCTCATGATGGCGCCCTTCCCGAAGCTCTTCTCTATCTGCGCGATGGCCGATTCCAGGGCCTTCATCCTGTCCTTGTTCATCCCTCCTCCTCGCATGCTGAATGCCGGTATAACCTATACACTATAACGCATATGCCCCGTTTTCTCCAAGGGGTTCCCCGCCCTCCAGAGCAACCCTGAAAAGCCGCGTATAACGGGAGCCGCCGGGCCCCAGGTCGCTTCTGACGAGGGAGACGCCCTGCACCCGCATCTGTCCGAAATCGGCCTGCTCCATCTCCCGAAGCACCCCCATCAGGGGGCCCGCCCCCCGGGGGTCCTTCACCCTCCCCAGCGTGAGGTGGGGGTTGTAGGGCCTTCCCTCGTCCTCGAACCCCAGGGAGACGAGGGCCTCCTCCACGCCGGCCTGCAGCCTTTGAAGGGGCTCCGGGTTTTCCACGCCTATCCATATCACCCGGGGGCGCCGGGGGTCGGGGAAGACCCCCACGCCCCGGAACCGGACGCTGAAGGCCCCGTGCCCTTTGACAGCCTCCCCGAGGCGCGCCTCGATATCGGGGAGCATGCTCTCGGGGGTTTCGCCCAGGAACTTCAGGGTCAGGTGGAAGTTCCGGGCGGGCGTCCACCGCACCTTCCCGCCCTTTGAGCGGAGGTGCTCGGTGCCCTTGCCGATGAGGTCCTTGAGGGCATCGGGAAGCTCTACTGCCACGAAACATCGAAAGTCCATAGGGTCGCCGTAAAAAGACGGAAGGCTCTTCCGGCTCCGGGAAAGCAGGCCCTCCTATGCCAAAAGACGCCAGGCCTGAAGCAGCAGGTTGACAAGGAGGCCCGCGGCGAGGTCGTCCACCATCACCCCCCAGCCGCCCCCCGAGCTCTGCAGCCCGTCTATGGGCGGCGGCTTCAGTATATCGAAAACCCTGAATAAAATGAAAGCCGCAAGGAAATATCCCATCGTCCGGGGCAGGAAGGCCATGGCCACCAGGAAGCCGGCGAACTCGTCGATGACGATGCAGCCGGGGTCCTTCTCTCCCATGACCCTTTCCATCTTATCGGCCGCCCAGGTGCCGCCCAGTACGGAGGCTATCGTCAGTATCAGGTAGGAAGGCCAGGGCAGTTTTGTCAGGGCCACCACGGCCAGCGCCGCCAGGGTTCCCATGGTCCCCGGGGCCACGGGCACGAACCCCAGGTAGCCCACCGTAGCCACGAGCTTGAAGAGGACTCCGCCCCCTTGCTCTCCCATGGCCGGGGGCTACGCCTCTTGTATGGTGTAGGAGAACTCTATCCTGGCCGTCCCCTCCAGGGTTGCCTTGACCGAGCAGTATTTCTCCATGGAAAGCTCTATGGCGCGCTTGACGGCTGCCTCCTCGACACCCCTGCCCCGCACCGCATAGACCAGGCGTATCTGCTCGAACCCCTGGGGATGCTCCTCCGCCTTGCCGCCCTCGACCCTGATTTCAAGGCCGGTGAGGGCCTGCTTTTTCTTCCTGAGGATGGAGACCACGTCCATGCCGGTGCAGCCGCCGAGCCCCAGGAGAAGCATCTCCATGGGCCGGGGCCCCGAGTCCCTGCCCCCGAACTTCTCCACGCCGTCCATGACCACCGCGTGGCCCGAACCGGTCTCGCCCACGAACTGGAGGCCGTCGACGAAGGTCACTTTTGCCGAGACCGTGCTCATCTCGGCCTCCTCCTGCCCGAGGCCTTGAGCGACAGGTACATGTCATGGGCCTTCCTGGGGCTCATGCCCTCGTGGACCACCGCGCGGACGGCCTGTATCATGGCCACCGGGTCCTCGGCCTGAAAGATGTTGCGCCCCATGTCCACGCCGGCCGCCCCGCGGCGGACGGCGTTGCCGGTGAGCTTGAGAGCGTCGGGCTCCGGGAGCTTCTTGCCCCCGGCCATCACCAGAGGGACCGGACAGGTCTGCACCACCCGCTCGAAATCGTCGCAGTAATAGGTCTTGACGAAGTGCGCCCCCAGCTCGGCGGCTATGCGGCAGGCCAGGGCCAGGTAGCGGGCGTCCCTGACCATGTCCTTTCCCACGGCGGTGACGGCCAGCACCGGGATGCCCCAGCGGGTGCCCTCGTCGATGAGCCGGGCCAGGTTCTGGAGGGTCTGCTTCTGGTACTGCGCGCCCACGTAAATGGAGAGGGCCACGGCCGAGACGTTGAGCCTCGCGGCGTCCTCCATGGCCACCGTGATTTCCTCGTTGCTGAGCTCCCCGAGGATGCTGTTTGCCCCCGACACCCTGAGCACCACGGGAGTGTCGAAGAGGGGGGAGACCGAGGTCCGGAGCCCGCCCCGGGTGGGCATCAGCGCGTCGGCGTAAGGAAGCAGGGGCTCCAGGACGGTCCTCAGGTCCTCCAGGCCCGTCGTGGGCCCGAGGAAATACCCGTGGTCCACGGCCAGCATGACGGTCCTTCCGGTGGCGGGCTTGATGATGCGGGCGAGCCGGTTTCTCATCCCCCAGTCCATGGCGTGTCCGCCGCTGAGCGCGCCCTTGGCGTGCGCTTCCTCGGAGGCCTGAAAGGCCCCGTCGTTCCTCGTCCTTCTGTTCTTTCGAGCGCGGGCGGGCGCTTGAGCCCGTCCCTTTCCCTGGACCATGCCGTCGGTGTCAGCCACGTCATCCTCCATTCATTGTGTTCATTCCTGGGGCCTTATTATAACCTTAATGGACTCTCCCGCCCCGGCCACCAGCCCGAAGCCCTCCCGGGTCCGCGCCAGCGGCAGGGTGTGGGTTATCATCTCCTTCACCCGGACCTTCCCCTGGGCGATGAGGTCCCTGGCCGCGACGTGCTCGGCGTAATTTGCCGCGTAGGTGGAGGTGAGGGTGACCTCGTTGCGCCAGAAAAGGTCGTTTATGGCAAGGGGCACCGCGGCGTCGGGCTCCCCGGGGGCGAAAAAGAGCACCGTCCCCCCGCGGTCCACGCTGCTGAAGGCCTGCTCCACGGCCCCCCGGGCGCCGGTGGTGAGGATGACCACGTCCGCTCCGCGCCCCCCGTTGAGCCTCCGGAACTCCCCGGGGACGTCCCCCCGGGCGTCCAGGGCCCCGTGAGCCCCGTGCGTCCTCGCAGAGCGAAGCCTGTAGTCCACAAGGTCCGTCGCGGCGACGGGCTGGGCCCCCAGGGCCCTGGCCAGGGCGACATGCAAAAGCCCCGAGATGCCGCTTCCCAGGACGAGCACCGCCGAGCCCAGGGAGACTCCCGCCTTCCTCTGCCCCCTCCACACGCAGGCCAGGGGCTCGATGAAGGTGGCCTCGTCGAAGGACATTCCCCCGGGCAGCTCGTACACGCCCCTGTCGACGTTGATGGCCGGCAGGAGCACGTACTCGGAGAACCCTCCGGGCAGGAATTTCGTGCTCCTCAGGGTGTCGCAGACGGTGTGGTGGTCCCGAAGGCAGTAGCGGCAGGTGTTGCAGGGCACGTGGTGGGAGGCCGACACCCTCTGGCCCGGACGGTAGCGCGTCACCCCGGGGCCGGCCTCGGCGACCTCCCCGCCTATCTCGTGCCCGAGCACCAGGGGGGTCTTGCCCGCCCGGTACCACTGCATGACGTCGCTTCCGCAGATGCCGCTGGCCATGACCCTGAGGAGCACCTCCCCCGGCCCCGGCTCCGGCCGGGGCATCTCCTCGAGCCGGACGTCATCGTTGGCATAATACATGGCGACGCGCATCGCTCTCGCTCCCGGAAAAATTTCTTAGAATGTAAACGCAAAGGCCGTCCGCTGTCAAACAAAAACGCCCCGCGCACCACTGCCCCGCGGCCTTGACATCGTCCCTTCATGTGCTACCCTTCGATTAGGGGACAAGGGGGAGGTTGTACCAAGGGGAGGTTGTACCAACTTTTCCAACGAAAGGAGCCAGCACATGTCCTGCATAGCGGCCAAAGACATAATGCATCCGCGCGTGAGCATCGAGGCCAAGGAAAAGGGCTCGGAGCTGGTCAAGAAGCTCATGTCGCCCTATCCCGCCCTGCCGGTCGTGGACGAGAAGGGCACGGTCCTGGGCATCGTCTCCGAATACGACGTCCTGGACGCCGTCAGGGAGGGACGCACCATACACGAGTTCGACGCGGAGACCATCATGAGCTGCGGGCACATAGAGCACAGCGACGTGTGCACGGAGCCCATCGTGGTCTCGCCGGACACCACCATCGAAGACATAGTGGAGATTTTCTACGGCCAGCGCATCTCGGTGATTCCGGTGGTGGGCCATCAACTGGAGCGCAAGCCCCTGGTGGGCATCATCACGCGCACATGCATCGTCAACGCCCTTGCCGAGAAGGGGTTCTGGAAAGAGCACGAGTTCCAGAAGAGAGTGTAGGGCGCGATGGAGGTTATCGAGGCGCTCAAGAGACGGAGGTCCATCAACTTTTTCAAGCCCGGAAAGGAGGTCCCCGAAGAAAAGCTCACCGAGCTTCTCCGCCTGGCCAACCTCTCCCCCTCCTCCTTCAACGTGCAGCCCTGGCGCGTGGTGGTGGTTCGGGACGCCGAGCGGAAGAGAACCCTCCGCACATGCGCCCTGGACCAGCCCAAGGTCGAGGAGGCCTCGGTGGTGCTCATCATGGTGGCCGACCCGGACTTCCTGGAGAAGAACTTCCCGCGCACGCTACGGAGCTGGGAGGAACTGGGCTACACGAAGCCCGAAAAGCGCGAGGGGTACATGCAGTTGGCCCGCCGGCTTTACAGCGAGAAGCCCGACGCCCTCTCCCGGAGGTACACGGCCCTGAAGAATACCGCCCTTTTCGCCATGTGCCTCATGCTGGCCGCCCAGGGACTGGGCCTCGAGACCCATCCCATGGACGGGTTCGACGAGGGCTGCGTGAAGAAAGAGTTCGGAATCCCCGAGGACAAGATAATCCCGATGCTGGTGGCCGTGGGGTACCTCAAGGATGGGGTGGAGCTCCTGCCCAGGGCCTGGCGGCGCGACCTCGAGGAGTTTGTCAGCTACGAGTCCTACGGCGAGCAAGGAGGCTGAAGTGGCGATATGGAAACACTGACCGAACGCAAAGGCATCGTGACCGCGAAGGGGAAACCCGTCACCCTGGTCGGCCCCGAGCTCAAAAAAGGGGACAAGGCCCCGGACTTCCGCATTCTGGATACGGAGCTGAACGAAAAAACCCTGAAGGACTTCTCCGGCACCGTCAAGCTGATAAGCGTGACGCCTTCGCTGGACACCTCCGTGTGTAACAGGCAGGCGCGGACCTTCGACGCCCGGACGGAAGACCTGGGCATCGCCGTGTTGAACGTGAGCATGGACCTGCCCTTTGCCCTGGAGAGGTTCGTGCAAGAGGCGCATCCCGTGCGCCTCAAGGCCTTCTCCGACCACAGGGAGGCATCCTTCGGGACCGCTTACGGGGTGCTCATGAAGGAGCTGAGGCTCCTGGCCCGCTCTGTCTTCGTCGTGGACAAGGACGATGTCATCAGGTACGTCCAGATAGTGCCGGAGATGACGGACGACCCGGATTTCCGCGCGGCCATGGAGGCCCTGAGGCCGGTGTCGGGGTAAAGGGAGGAGGACGGCCCTTGCCTGTCCGCGAAGCGGAGGCGGCACGCAGGGAGCGCGCCGCGCGAAGCAGGGGGGGCGAAAGCCCCTTTTTCTCTTTTATTGCCCCGGCAATTACTGCCAAGAGCATGATATAGTTCACTATC